>NZ_CP007543.1 GCF_000478825.2 Synechocystis sp. PCC 6714
TAATTCTATCGTGGAATTTTTCCAACTCTCCATCGCTCAATATAAATTATTGCTAATTATTCTCAGTTGATAAATTCTGGAAATTACCAGTATGTCCTAAATCGTCTTATATGCCTTTTTGCTTGAGAAAATGATGTAGTTAACCTGAAAAGTCAAATGTCAGGGTTATAGGCGATTCTCAGTAGTGTATTTTGTACTGTATCATTCTTAATTTTATTTACTTATTGGATTCATCCATGCACAGGTAAAGTAGGTAAATGAGCAAGCGCTATCAATGCTATCATTGGAGTCATAACCAAGAGCAAGAGTTTGTTGTGAGCTGAAGGTAGTGGATGGCTAATTTAATTGTCCGCAATATTGATGAAGCGGTGGTGGTGGCCCTGAAAAAGCGGGCGGGGCAACATGGCATCAGTGCCGAAGCAGAGCATCGCAGAATTCTAGAGCAGGCCCTATTACAACTTCCTCGAAAGCCCTTTGCGGAGGTGCTCCGCCAGATTCCCGATGTGGGCAATGACTCAGACTTTGAGCGGATACAGGATGACAGAGCCAGTCAAATATTTGATTGATACCAACGTTATTAGTGAGCTACGGAAGCAAGATAGGGCTGACCCCGGCGTACTAGCATTTTTTCAGCAAGCTCAGAATTTCTATTTGAGTGTGATTACCATTGGAGAATTACGGCGGGGTGTGGAATTAATCAGGCATCGAGGAGATAATCAACAAGCCAATTTACTGGAGGAGTGGTTGGAAATTGTAATTGCAGATTACGCTGACCAGATCCTAGATTTCACCATCTTTGAGGCTCAGGTTTGGGGAAAACTACGAGTCCCGAATCCCCATAACGCCCTAGATAAACAAATTGCCGCCACTGCCCTCAGTTACGGACTGACCCTTGTTACTCGCAATGTTAAGGATTTTGCTGACACAGGAGTTTGTTTGCTAAATCCTTTCACTGGTGATCAATAATCGGCGATCGCCAATGACACCAGAAACAGCAAAAAGTTAACCTCCATATTGGTCAGGATGGGGGAAAGATCGTCAACTTTGAAACCCCTAGTAAAAATTATTGGGGTCAACTCCCATGGTTAAATTTGTTTGCTTTCATTGGTAAATATTCCTATATTTAAGAATTTATTTAAACGGCATCCCCAACAATCAGCTCAGCAGTTAAACAGAGTTATGAGAGCGTTAGTCGACAAATTAAAGAAAGTTAAATTTTTCAATCTTTGTGGTCATTTCTCTTTAGCTATTGGACAATATAAATTATTAATTTTAAGGAGTTCATTATGGAATTTAACCCCAATGATTGGCCTACCCATAAACAAGGTGAACATGTCCGTCAACTAATACTGGATGCGTTGGACAGTCCAAAGACCAAGGAAGAATTGTCCAATTTGTGCAACAAGAGCGTTAGACAAATCACTAGACATTTACAACGTTTGTCCAGCGAAAACAAGATTTTGTCCAATGGCAAAGGGCAATTTGTCCGGCGGATTGCCGCTGGATTTTTACTCCTTTATGTTGGACAAATTTAGTCCAGCGTTGGACTTGACAGAAAAAAATTGTCATATAGAATCCCTTAAACGACAAGTTCCACAAAAAAATATTTGGGAGATTTAAAAAATGTCCATCGCTGGAAAGTCCAAAGGTGACGTTGTACAACAACTGGAAAAATCCTACGGGGTAGCCCGGACAACAGTGTTCAATCGGCTGAAATATTTAGGCTATTCGTTGGACAAAGTTGATGATTTGTTCAGTTTGTCCGATGAACAAATGGCTGAACTTGATAACCTCCACCGCTGGATAAGTGATGGGGGCAGAATGGCTGATTATCCCAAACCAGGTCAATTGGCCATGGTCACTGATGAAGGGGAACTAGAACAGTATGGGGAAACAATCAATTTTGATGCCCTAGAAGGGGACGAGGAACTGGGTCACGCTGAGCTGATCCGGGCGGCCCAAAATCAAGCGGCGGGCATCTTAATTGCCCAGAATTTACTAACTGCTGAAATCCTGAAAAATCCCCAACATTTACCGGCGGATCTCCAAGCCCAGGTGGAACAGTCCAAGGTGGCGATCTCGCAGAGATCCGCTACGCGGCGCGCCCCAAAGCCCCAGAATCCGTTAGTGGTGGCTTCCCAATGGATTACGAAGGCGAAGGCTTATCAGAGCAACCAGAATCATGGTCAACTGGCGGCCTAGGGGCCGGGGAAAGCTGTTACCGGCAACCGGAGATGGAAGGGCTACTCCATTCCCTTTATTCCGCTCGGTCGGTTTTAGTGACATCGGGGGAGGGCATGGGCAAAACCTATTTGGTGCGCCAGGTATGGGAACGACAGAAAATTTCCATATAATCCTTACTTATACCCCTATGTAACAGTGAGCATCATCGATGAAGTGGAAAGTCACTGCGCTGCTAGTATTAATTGCTCTTCCAGGCGTTGTCGCTACCTCTTGGCTTGCCTTGCCGCTGCTCGTCGATGTCTCAAAGATTACGGTTCCGTTGGAGATCCTACAGATTGCAACGGCCGTTCAAAGTACAGTTCTCGTCACGGTGGCTGCCTTGATAGGTGCAACCGTTGCGCAAAAGGTTGGCCTATCGACACCTACAATTTCTGCGTTGGCAAGTGGAGGCAAAGTGTTCGAGGCATTGCGACCGCAACTGTTACCTGGATTGATCGGCGGATGCATCGGGGCAGCAATAATTGTATGCTTCTACGCGCTGTTGCCAGAATCTCTTCGGTCTGTTCAACTTGAAGCACCCTTGCCATTGGTGGTTCGGGTTCTCTACGGTGGAATCACCGAGGAGGTGCTAGTTAGGTGGGGGTTAATGACCCTAATTGCTTGGATCGGTTGGAAAGTCCTGCAAAGGAAGCTGCCAAGACCTACTCAAAGCGTTATGGTGGCGGCAATTGTACTGAGTTCGCTGGTCTTTGGTCTATCGCATGTACCTTCAGTGGCACAGTTGTTGCCTGAGTTATTACTATCTGTAGTAGCTTACATAACCATCGGCAACGCTCTCTTTGGCTTAGTTGCCGGCTACCTATTCTGGAGTTATGGTCTGGAGGCAGCAATAGTTGCCCATGTTTCCGCCCACTTGCTTGCTTTTATTATTCATGGATAGGGAGATAAAGCTGAGTAAATCCAACTATATGCCTATCTAAACTTGCCGCAAATATGGTTGAATCCCCCTTTTCAAACCGCTCTTTGAGAAACTCTCTAGCGGCCTCATAGTCTGAAGATAAGTTGTAAAACACTCGATACTAGTCAAACAGTTTTGATACTTCCTTAAGATGCTCAGAGCTAGGTTGAAAGACTTCCATTAATCATCCTCAAATTTAATCTGGATCTAGGGCTTTCCTTGGCCCGGCACTGGACTATTTGGTGGATAAAAAAATCAGCGAAGATGTTTGGTCACAAATGTTGAGGGACTTGTCCTGTAGTGTGGCGACGGAATCCTGTGTTAACCAACTGCAAAATACTGCCATCCAAAATTCCCGCCCCTTGGCAGACCTCCAGGACAAAATTGATGAGAGCATCGCCGCTGTGGAAGAGGCCCAGCAAAAGAATCTGGACTCCATTGCCATCTCTAATTTTTCCCCTTTCCTCCAGGTCTTTCTCTATTCCACCCTCGGGCCCGTCAGCAATGGGGTGGAGCCTCCGGTGAATAATCCTTTCCGCCTCATCCTTGGTAATGTAGCAGCCGCCTTTCTGGGCCAGGGCTTGGGTTCTTTATTCAACTGGTCACAATACGCTGGCAACGACTCCCAGCAACAACGGGCGATCGCCATTGGGGACATCCAAATTAAAATTGCTCAAGCATAGGCGATCATCAATCGGTCAGAGTTTTGGTCTAATGGCAATGCGGAACGGCCTTGGGATTGGCGGAAACGAAATAGGTAAGGGTTTAATCGGCGATCGCCCCTGATATTTTATTTGACGATCAAAACCTAAAAGGCTAAGATCTAAGTAACAAAACCCGCCCAGGCTAGTGCGAAAGCATCCTCAAAGTGGCGGGTTGTTCCGCGTCTATTGGTAATGACACGTCCTTTTTCTAAACCTGCGCTGACGTTAAATGACCAAATCAATCTACTGGAATCTCGTGGTCTAGTCATTTCAGATAAAGCAAAAGCAGAATTTTACCTGGCTCGCATTAATTACTATCGCTTTCGCGCTTACTGCCTTCCCTTTGAACAAAATTCCCAGACCCATAGCTTTATAACTGGGACAACCTTTGAAAATATTCTTGACCTCTATATTTTTGACCGAGAACTTCGATTGCATCTGTTAGATGCCATTGAACGAATTGAAGTCTCCATGCGTAGTATTTGGGCTTATGAACTTGCCCATGCTTATAATCCCCATGCCCATTTAGATCGAACATTGTTTGATGAGAAGCAATGGGTGAAAAATTTGGCTAATCTTCACCGTGAAGTAGAACGCTCGAAAGAAGATTTCATCAGACATTTCAAGCAGACATACTCAGAAGCTTTACCGCCTGTATGGGTTGCTGTTGAAGTGATGTCTTTACGCACTCTCTCATCTTAGTTTAGCATCCTTAAGCCTAGACAGATTAGACAAAAAATAGCTATTCACTATCAACTTGATCACGAGGTTTTGGCATCGTGGTTACATCATCTTACTATCGTCAGAAATACTTGTGCCCATCATTCAAGGCTATGGAATAAGGAAATTATCGTCAGCCCCAAAAACATTCGTAGTCTTGGCCATCCTCTCCATAATGAGATTGTTACCAACTCAAAAAAAATCTACAACAGCTTAGTAATTCTTGTTTATCTCATGGATAAGATTGCTCCCAATCACGAATGGGGAAAAAAGTTATTTGACCTTATAAAAACTTGACCTCAGTCACTGTCAGCTATGGACTTTCCGAATAATTGGGAGGTTCGCTAGACTTGGCAGAGATAATTTAATCTTTCTTATTCAGAACGATCGCCAATGAGACATGGGCGAATTTTATTAGCTTTAAGGAGTACACCGTTGTAACAAAAAGAAAAAAGGCTGGGAGATAAGCTTATAATCCATCAAGCCGAACACAGAATTATCATCAATTTTCTTAAAAGAATCATTAATTGGTAAATAATCGTAAATCATAGTGGCAGTAACTACACCACGACTTTCTAACATTCGCAAACGTGCTTGACTAACTTCAGTTTTAAAAAAACGATTAAACCAACGCAGACCCGGGGCTATCCATGAATAACGAATAATATCAAAATCTAAGCAGAGTGCCATTACCGTTGGGTTTGGTTTTAGCTTGAAAATTTCTCCCCGATCATCTTGAAACAGCAAAGGATGAACGGTTTCCAAATCAATAAACTCCTTGCCATACCAAGAAATCATTTCCAATATGCCATCCATAGGATGATTGGTCATAATTCCCTTGCCCTGCCAACGTCCCATCATAAAATCGAGATCTACAGATTCCAAAGAATCATAAAAAAACAATGCTTCGGCAGTAGTCATTGCGGGAGCTAACAAGAGAGATTGTGAATCAGTGTTAGCTATCATCCTGGCTCCTAATCAAAGTAGTAATTTATCAACATTAAGAAAGATTGTCGCCTTAGCTGAGGGAAATAACCCTTGAAATCTAGTACTTGAAAAGCAAAATCTTATGGAAGATAAAAAGGTTTAAGTTAACCCATCTAACCTATTTTAATTGCTCTGGTTAGCAACGAATTTATTAACCAGTTCAACGTCAATGTCTAACTCCTTGGCAATTTCGGCAATTGTAAGACCTAATTTTTTCAGCAGGGGTATGGTTTCCAGTTTCGCCTCCAGCCGACCTTCTAGTTTGCCCTCTAGGCGACCCTCCAGTTTCCCGGCAATTTTACCTTCCTCTAAAATTTCTTGATAGACAGCGGATTCCTTCATGATTTCACTCCTTAAAATTGTCTTGATCAGCTCAGGGGCCAGCAGAATTCCTCCAAAAACTGAGGTTGCTGCCATGAGATTTGCCTTAACTCGATTATCCTCAATCTGTTCCAACGCAGTCGCCACTTCCCTTAATTTTAATGCGGGGTCAGAGGTCTGCGTCAATACTGCTAGAGGCAACAACCCTGGACTTTGGAGAAATGCGTCCGAGGGTTGCTCCCAAAGCCGAATCGCTTGATAACGGTGCACAGTCTCCCCGACCCGAAAACTGTCCTGATAAACCAAGTCATTACTACTGGGTTTCAAGTAGATGACAAATTGGTGCATTGTCTTCTGGGGAAAACGGCGGTATACCCTCACCCGATAGTCCAACATCCGAAAACCCATGGTTGGGTCGGGTTCCGTTTGGAATTCCAGATGCAACACCAAATCCTCCGATTGCTCCAAAATCAGGGAATCTGCCCGAATTGGCTCTAGGGAAAGTTCCGTCGGACTAAGCTTGGTCAATTTGATTGGTCGTCCCAGCAACCAGGCGGCATAGTCTTCAGAAAATGATTCAGCCAGGAATTTGCAGAGATTGTCAAACATAGCCAAATTCTACCGGCGATCGCCATATCCACAAATTAATCCATCACTTTGGCTTTAATAATTAGCATCACTCTTTCACTAGCAGTACATTCTGGATTGCCTTGGCAGGATGCGGCTTGGATATTGCCGGCCTCGTAGGTTAATTTGACCCGCTTGCCCACCAAATCCTGTTCACAAATGTCAAAATCAGCATATTCGGTCGAAATATTGCCCTTGTTGTCTATTAACTCAACATAACAAGCCCTATCTCCAGCCGTCAGACTTTGAACGATCGCCGTTGAAGGTTGATCAGCTAAGCCTGCCTGAATATAAAAAAAGCCAGAAAGACAGACGAGGGGCAAAATTGATCGTTTAAGAAACTGATGAAGCATAGCATTTCCCGAACCTGGGCCAAGCCCATAATTGAAAAAGTTGATAGGCGATCGCCAAATTTTACTGAGGGTTTACGGCGATGGGGTCGCAACAGAAAAGCAAAAAGCGTACGCTAAGCAAAAATCAGCAATAAGAAAGCTTATAAATAAGCAGTTTTAGGATTTAGCCACGCTTCCAAATATAAGAGTCGCAAAGCTAGGCTAAGAAAGAGAAGAAGTTGGAATCCAGTGATAGAGGGTAGGAATAGAGATTCTGAGACAAGATCCTCCGCAGCATCCCTGGGAATGCTGTGATTATATGTTCGATACCCTCTTTACCCTCCGGCCAAGGGACTGAAATTTCAGAGGGCAAGTCAAGACTACTTCAAAACTTACACAAAACTAGGTCAAGTTACTCACATGTATACGCCATCGATCTGCCCGTATTGGTGTGCTTAGCGGGCTTTCGGGTGTAGCTTGGATTGAATATTGTCCCATGGGTATATAAGCAAACGCGGTCACAAGGATGAAAGCTCAAGTCGATGACTGGTTCAGTCTTGCCAACAGGAATCACCTTGATAACAATATTGTTGGCTGTTTCTTCCGGTATGCCAAAAGTCTTTCTGCTCCATATTGCATTGGCACCAACTAGAGTTCCATTAGTTGCCTCCGGCACCGGAACTTTTACTCCTCCCAACACTATTTCTCGGGGTGATGCCGGCATGTAAGCAAACGAATATTTCACGGTATACCCTGCTTGATTTATGAGCTCTACGGATCCTGCGCCCGGGGCCTTGCTAGCTCCACCGCTTCGCGAATCATATGGGCATCCATTCGGTTTCAGAGGCCCTTCGGCGACGATGAAGCTCATATCCTGAATTCTGGTATTGCTTAAATCTGCTTGGCCGAATAGGGTCTCTTTGAGACCTATAATACTAGTGCTATCAGTTGAAACACTAAGGTGGTCTTGGTAAGCAACTGAAGGTAGGTTGCCTATTGAGAATAGACTAAACCCTAGCAGAATTGTGGTGTTTAATAGATTTTTGATTGTCATTGTCACTCAAAAAGCGAATTATATAGCTAGAGCATAAGATAAGCAATCAACAGGTAAAGATGTCGTTACAAAGTGAAATACAGCGACCTCGACAGCTACCGCTTTCTTTCCAATCTTTCTGGCATGGCGATCGCCAACATAAAGGCTCTGGGGCATTGATTTCCGCTGACTGGGCAGTTTCAGTCCCGGTTCTTGCCTAGTCTTCCCTGGGGAGCTTCGGCCTCCCTTTTTTTATGGTTCCTTGCTACGACAAAAATTACTCGGGGTTGAACGGCGATCAAATCTAACACCAGAGTTTACCGACAGCCATGTGTTGGCGCTTGCAAGAGTATTGGGCATATTTCAATGGTTGGTTTCCCCATACACGACAATTTTCCCTGAATGCAAAGCAACGTGGAGTAATGACAAATGGGACTTCAGAAAATTGAAGACGTATGATAAAGATTCCCCATCGTCGTCACCTTCTGGGCATGGAGTTTGAGAGGCACAAGATTGATCCAAGATGTGTCGTACTTGTTGCTCCGTATAGTTGTAAACCCAACCATCCTTGATAATTACGTCGCTTGGGTAAACGAGTTGAGCCGGTAATGGCCCAAAGCCTTCTGTGCAGAGTGTTATGGTTGGCTGATATGGATCTTTTGTTGCCTCAACAACGAGAGCTGGATTCAACTTAATTTCATTAATGAGAGCCTCTAGCTGCGTTGCAGAATGATTCATTGCTTCATGCTGAAGTAGACAGATATCTTCAAGCAAATATAGGTTTTTGCCATTCGACGCCTGCTCACATATACAGCCTAACCTCCACAGTAGACAGCCGTTTCGTGACGGAGCATACACAAAGTCTTCAAAATCTCCCTTGTGTCCATCGAGTATTTGTCGCGGATCAGCACCAACTTGAGCTTGATCATCTGAGATAGCAAACGCAATAGTATAAGAATACCAAGCCATATTTCGCTTAACCTAGGAATTATAGTCAAAATTTTTGTATATCGCCCCCCAATGAAATAGTCGTAAGATTTTTTTACAATCACTCCAAATTATGACGATTGCCAGATTAATCTGCTCAAGGGGAAAAATTTAAACCCTAATTTTTTTGAATAATATCAAGTGTCTAACGGTAAAAAACAAGGATTCACAATTCTTCACAAAACGTTAAAATCGTATGGGAACTTGGTATGTAATTTATGTCAGAAAGATGTGTGGGAATTATCTTTTTTGATGGCGATCAGCTATGAATCAACCTTTAAATAAGAAATGTTTAACGAACGTTAGACAATTTTTTTCAGTCAGGGTCAGTAAAGTCGTTTCTAAATCGTATCGACAATTTTCAATGGCGAACCAAAACTCCATCTTCCATATAAATAATACGATCAGCGACATCCAAAATACGATTATCATGGGTCACCATCAAAATCGTACAACCCTGTTCCTTCGCCAGTTTTTGCATTAATGTTACTACGTCCCGCCCCGACTGACTATCTAATGCAGCAGTTGGTTCATCGGCTAATACAACCCTCGGATGACTGACCAAGGCACGGGCGATCGCCACCCGTTGTTTTTGCCCTCCCGAAAGGTCATTGGGATAATAATGAATACGTTTACCTAATCCTACTTCTTCTAGCATTTCTATTGCTTTTTTCTGCCGTTCTGAGGGTGAAAAATGAGAATGCAATTGCAAAGACATTTGTACGTTTTGCAGAGCAGTTAAGCTTTTCAGTAAATTATGAGCCTGGAAAATATAGCCAATATTGCGGCGGGCTTGAATTAGGTCTTCTTCCGTTGCACCGAGTAATTCTTTTCCGAGTAATTTAAGGCTACCTTGTTGGGCAGAACGTAATCCACAAACGAGGGTTAAAAGAGTGGTTTTTCCCGACCCTGATGGCCCCGTCATTAACACCACTTCTCCTGGATAAATATCAAGATTAATATCAAAAAGAACCTGTTTTTTAAGGGAGTCTTTACCAAAATAGTGATTTAGATTTCTAACGGAAATGACGGGATTAGTTTTTATATTTTGTGATGGAGATAGAGCGGTTAGGGTTTCCATAGGATTTTAGGTAATGATAAAAATTAAAAAATATCAGCAGGGTCAGCTTGGCGTAATTTACGGGTGGCAATACCGCCAGAAATGATACACATAAAAATCGTTAAAATTAAAACTGTAGTGGCTCGACTAAGGGTCATAAATAGTGGTAAATTGGTCGCATTACGGGTTAAGGAATATAAACCAAAGGCGATGGCCGTTCCAGGTAGAAAACCTAAGATGGCAAGAATTAAGGCCTCTTGAAAAACAACAACCAATAAATAGGAATTTCGATAACCCATTGCTTTGAGGGTGGCATATTCAGCGGTATGTTCTGCCACATCTCCCGATAAAATTTGATAGACAATGACCACGCCAACCACAAAACCGATCGCCGTTCCCATTGTGAAAATAAAACCAATGGATGTATTTTCTGACCAATAGGTTTTTTCAAAATCAATAAATTCTGCTTTAGTTAAAATTTTGACATCATTGGGTAAATTTTGCCGCAAGGCTTCTGCCATTTGTTGGGGATCAATGCCTGGTTTGAGCTGAATGAAACCGGCACTAACCTGGGAAAGATTGCGACTGGTGATAATACGATGAAAATTGAGATCACTGGTGATAACATTGCCATCGGCAGCAAAGGAAGCTCCGGACAAAAATAGTCCTTTTATATTTAATTTGCGTTCTCTTGCTTCTGTTGTAACGGTTTTACCTTGTTTTAAATCGGTGATCGTCGTTGTGTAATTGCCCCGGGAACCACGATCAAATAGTAGAACATCAGGCATTTTTAACTTTTCTAGATTTTGTTCAACTTCGGGAATTAGAAAAGCTGGTTTTTGGGGATCAAAGCCCAGGACTAAAACCGAAGTTTTAAGATTAGTTTGGGGATTTTTCCAGTCTATAAAATCGGCATAAATGGGTTCAGCGCTAGTCACACCGTCAAAACTCAAGGCTTGATATAAGCGTCGTCGAGGAAAGGTATCTAAACTAACGATATTTCTTCCCTGGGGACTAATTAAAACTAAATCAGCATTAATTGTTTGATGAAGTTGGGTATTGCTGTCATAAAGAGCATTTTGAAAGCCCAGTTGAATAAACATCAACATATCGGCAAAGGCAATGCCGGCCATTGCAACCATTAAGCGACCTTTTTCCCGTTTGAGTTGTAACCAAGCCAGGGGAATATTTTGGGGGATGAATTTTATTGTCATGGTTTATTTCTTTTCCATTCTTTACTGGGTGTTAATGGCAACTGTAACTTCTAAATTGGTCAAGGCTTGAACCTTGGAACTACTGGCAGGATCTAGTAAGACTTTAACTTCCACAATGCGTGCATCCGTTGCCGCTGTGGGATCGGTATTTAAAACGTTATTTTTGTAAATCTGTAAGCCAATTTCTTTGACTTGGCCGACTGCTTCCCCTGAAAAAGCATCACTGGTAACAGTTGCCGTTTGACCAAGTTTTAGGCGTTTAACATCACTTTCATAGACTTCAGCCACCGCTACCATTTGGGCCGTTTGACCGAGCTCAATAATTCCTTCATTACCAACAATTTCCCCTTCCCAGGTATGTACTTTCAGCACCTGACCATCCTGGGGCGATCGCACATAGGCTAGGTCTAAATCCGCCTGGGCTTTTTTCACTGCCGCTAGGGCTGAATTGACTTCTGCTTGGGCTGTCTGCACATCAACGGTACGAACCTCTGCCACCTTGTCTAAAGTAGAACTGGCCTCATTAATTTGCTGTTGACCTGTGCGTTCAATTCGTTCTAAAGCTGCCTTTGCTTCCTGAATTTGTTGCTGACCTGTGGCCTGGGTTCGGGCCAAATTAGCAACTGCTTCGGCCAACTGTTGGCGGCTGGTTTCCAACAACAAACCTTTACTGTCATAAATAGAAGCGGAAACTGCCCCTTCTTCGTTTAATTGGCGATAACGCTGATATTCTGCTTTAGCATTGTTTAATTCTGCTTCTAGCTTAAGAATGCTGGCTTTTTGGGCAGAAATATCCCCCGCTAACTGTTCTTCTAAGCGAATCAAGATGGCCTGTTGGGTAGCTTTATCCCCTTGCCATTGGGCCTGTAACCGTTGAATGGTAGACCGTTGCGCCCCAATTTCTCCCGTCTTAGCCCCTGCTTTGACTTGGGCTAATTTCGCCTGATGGACTTGCACTTGTTCCTTAGCTTGTTTTAATTCTGCTTCTAGGCGATCACGACTATCGAGCACAGCGATAATTTGCCCTTTTTCGACTATATCTCCGGATTTGACCAGTAATTGGGCAATGCGATTATTATTTCCCGAAGCCGCAATTTTGATCACTTCTCCCTGGGGTTCCAAGCGCCCCAATGCCACCACAGATTTAGACAAAATCGGTTGAACTAAAACTGTTTTTGCCGTTGACTCTGCTTCCTTTGCCTGGGTGCTTTGGTAGATAATGGCTCCCCCAGCGGCGATCGCCGTGAGAATACCAAAAATCCCTAGGTTTCTGCGGGAAACTTTGGATAAAAACCGACCTGGAGAAGACTTTGATGGTTCGACGGTTTGCATAAAATTTGCACCTACTCAGGGGGTCGAGAATACTGTCGGATGATGATTATGCAAAAAAGTGAATATAAATTTGGCATGACCGTAATGTATATTAAACAAATTGCATATGTCAAGGAGGAATTTTTATGGCTTTACCCCACGCCCTACTAGCGAGCCTGTTGGTGGACGGCCCCTGTAGTGGCTACGACATGGTGAAGCGGTTCGATGAAAAAATTAGCTGCTATTGGATGGCTTCCCATCAACAGGTTTACAAGACTCTGCGGGAATTGGAGTCCCAGGGTTGGGTTAGTTCGGAAATGATTACCCAGACCACTCGTCCGAACAAAAATATTTATAGTATTACGTCCCTCGGCAAAGAAAAATTGGCCCATTGGGTGTTAATCCCCAGTGAACCGACAACTATTCGGGAAGATTTAATGATTAAAACCCAGGTCGGTTTTTTGGTGCCACGACCCGCCATTATCGAAGAGTTAAAGCGTCGTCAACAAATTCATCTAACCAATTTAGAAGTCATTAAGGCGATCGAAGACCAAGAATTTCCCGACCTTGCTTCAATGACAATCGAGCAAAAATTTCACTATTTAACATTACGGCGGGGCATTCGCTTTGAGGCGGATTGGGCAAATTGGTGTAAAGAAGCCATTGCCTTAGTGGAAGAAATGGACCAGAAAATTTAAGCGGCGATCGCATTGACATTGTAATAAAAGCTACGGTAATGTTCCATTAGAACAAAATTTGTGAGGGTAATAGATGGAAGTCTTTCAAGCTCGTCTTGAGCATCTTGAAGAAGTGTCGCAGTTGTTTGATCAATATCGAGTTTTCTACAATGCATTATCAGATCTTAAAACTGCCAAGAAATTTCTCGAAGAACGTTTGCAAAAGGGCGACTCGATTATATTTATAGCAATCAACGAAGAACGTATAGTTGGATTTACCCAGCTTTATCCTAGTTTTTCCTCAGTCTCGATGAAGCGAGTTTGGATCTTAAATGATTTATTCGTAGAAGAAGTTTATCGAGGAAACGGCATTGCAAAATTACTGATGAGTACCGCAGAAAATTTTGCGAGAGAAACAGGTGCTATCCGAATCATTTTAGAAACACAAATTTCAAATGTTGCAGCGCAGGCACTTTATGAATTACGTGGATACACCAAGGATGAAGTGTTCTATCACTATTCGTTAAACTTGACAGCATAACAATACCCATTTGCTCCGACCGCCGAGAGTCGCCTAGTTGTGAAGCATCGATTTCGATCAGCTGATGATTGGCAAAGTTATGCCGTTCAGTCCTTGGCAGGAATGGAATAGAAAATCTATGATTAAGATATCCACAAAATTATTGGCGTAAACCCAGAATTACGTTACCAAAAAGGAACAATGGAAAAAGTTAAGCAGCACTTTGAAGAGGAAGCCCAAGAGTTTGACGCTATTATTCGTCGTCTTATTCCTTACTATGAGCAAATGCTTGATGCACTCGTCATTGCTTTACCGTTTAGCCAGTCTCAGGCTATTCGTGTAATTGATTTGGGATGTGGGACAGGTACAATTGCAAGACGGATTAAAGATGTTTATCCTCAAGCTAAGATTACCTGTGTTGACATTGCAGACAAAATGTTGCAAATAGCACAGAAAAAACTTGGTAATGGTGAAGATATACGTTATCAACTTGCAAACTTTGAAGATTACGATTTTGATTCAATCTATGATGTAGCAGTTTCCTCACTTGCCTTGCATCATCTAGTTAGTGACGATGACAAAATTAAATTCTATAAAAAGATTTATACTTGCCTAAGTCCAGGGGGTGTTTTTTACAACGCGGATGTAATTCTAGCTTCTTGTCCCCATCTTCAAAAGCGTTATATGGAGAAATGGCATGAGTATATGAGTCTACAAGTTTCAGTAGAAGAAATTGAGCAAAAGTGGATACCTCAACATTATGATGAGGATCATCCTTCCAAGCTTATGAGTCAGTTAGATTGGTTAAGAAATATGGGTTTCACAGAAGTCGATATCGTTTGGAAATACTTCAATTTTGCAGTATACGGAGGGTATAAGACCGCCATATAACAACCCTTGTTTTAATGTAGGGCCAGGAGTTTGGGTCAATACTGCTAGGTGTAATAACCCTGGACTTTTTAGAAATACTTCCGGGGATTGTTCCAAAATCAGGGAATCAGCCCGAATTGGCTCTAAGGATAGTTCCGTCGGACTAAGCTTGGTCAATTTGATTGGTCGTCCTAACAACCAGGCGGCATAGTCTTCAAAAAAGGATTCAGCGACAAATTTGCAGAGATTGTCAAACATACCCAAATTTTACCGGCGATCGCCTAAAGTTGTTGATATAAAAACCTATATGGATAAGTTGATAGAATTGCCCCCAGATCTTCCCATTCCAGTCGATGATGGTGCTTGTAGTCATTTACTGGGAATACATTTGCCGTCGATCTCTTTACCTTCAACCCAAGGTGAATATGTTGATTTATCAATGTTCTTAGGTCGCGTTGTGGTTTATTGCTATCCCATGACAGGGCAACCTGGAATCCCTCTTCCTGACGAATGGGACACGATACCTGGAGCAAGAGGATGTACGCCACAGTCCTGTAATTTTCGAGATCATTATCAAGAGCTAAATAAATTAGGTGCAAGTGTATTTGGTCTTAGCACCCAAAGCACTAACCATCAATTAGAGGCAAAGATACGGCTACACTTACCTTTTGAACTTTTAAGTGATCATGCATTGAACTTTACCAATATGTTAAAGTTACCAATATTTAAAGTAGAGGGTAAACATTTCATCAAGCGAGTTACACTGATTATTGAAGAAGGCAAAATTATAAAAATTTTCTATCCAGTTTTTCCACCGGATAAAAGTGCCGATGAAGTAATCAATTGGCTGCAAAAATACACCAAATAACAATCCCTCTCCATCGAGAAGCTTGGTCTTAGTCAGTTAAGCTAAAACAACTGTCTAAGGCGGGTGAACAAGGATGTTATACTACCAAGCCATATTCCGGGCAACGACCATTTCAACCCTTAAATTTTTTGGTTAGCAACGAATTTATTAACCAGTTCAACGTCAATATCTAACTCCTTGGCAATTTCAGTAATAGTCAAGCCTAGTTTTTTCGGCAGAGGAATAGTTTCAAGTTTTCCTTCTAGTTTGCCTTTTAGTAAGCCTCGTTGTTCCCCTTCCCGTAAGATTTCTTGATAGACAGCGGATTCCTTCATAATTTCACTCCTTAAAATTGTTCTAATAAACTCAGGGGCCAGCAGAATTCCTCCAAAAACTGAGGTTGCCGCCATTAGATTTGCCCTAACTCGATTATCCTCAATCTGTACCAGCACAGTCGCCACTTCCCTCAATTTTAATGCGGGTTCAGTCCCGGTTCTTGCCTAGTTTTCCCTGGGGGGCTTCGACGTCCCTTTTTTTATGGTTCCATGCCACAAACTAATGGCGATCGCCAGAGGTCTTTATCGTTAAGTTTCCGTATAATCAATAATCCTGGGGCAACAACATAATTTGGAAGGGTATGAAAACTACTGTATATATTGCAACAAGTGTTGATGGCTTCATCGCACGGAACAATGGTGGTATTGATTGGCTGCCTAGTGGAGGAGACACCGATGGCGGCGAAGACTACGGGTATCAAGAATTCATTGATTCAGTGGATGCCCTTGTCATGGGGCGAAATACTTATGAGTTGGCACTGTCATTCGATTCATGGCCCTATGGTGAAAAGCCAGTATTTGTTCTAAGTAGTCGGAAAATTGACATTCCTGACGAAATTGCCAAAACAGTCGAGTATATGTGCGCGCCTCCAAGCGAAGTAGTTTATCGTCTATCAGAGCGTGGATTTCAGCATTTATACATTGATGGCGGAAAGACAATTCAAGGGTTTCTCAGTGAAGGCTTGATTCAGCAATTAATTATCACTAAAGTGCCAATCCTAATAGGCTCAGGAATCCCACTTTTTGGTTCGCTTCCTCACGATGTCAGATTACATCATCTTGAGACAAGACAGTTTGAAAACGGCTTGGTGCAAAGCCAATACAACGTGATTGAGGATGCCGCATAACAAATCAAATGCAGCGGCAGGACAAAATTCGCTGGTACTATGTTAGCCAGCAGATGTTGAGCCTTAGTTAAGTAACAAGGAGCAGGGTTCGCTTGTTTTTAGAGAGTTTTCTTCCCCAAATAACTGAACGGCTGATTCTACGTCGGTTTATTGATCCAGATCTGGATTTGTTTCTTTGTTACCGTCGAGATCCTCAGGTAGCTCGATTCCAAAGTTGGTCAATACCTTCCTATGATGAAGCTCGTTCCTTTATCAGCGAAATGCACACAGCAGAGATTGGGATACCAGGCGAATGGTTTCAAATTGCTATCGCGCACAAACAATCCAACTTGCTCATCGGCGACATAGGGATAAAAGTTTACACGGGAAATCTAACAACTGTGGAAGTTGGTTTTACTTTGAATCAGCAGTGGCAAAGCAAGGGATATGCACGAGAAGCGGTATCTACCTTAATAAATTCTTTGTTTAAGCTTGGAAGTATCAACAAAATTGTTGCCATCACCGACTCCCAGAATGAATCCTCTATTCGCCTTCTCAAAAGATTGGGGATGAGGTTATCGAATTCAGTTGAAGTAGAATTCAAGGGTGAATGGTGTGTTGAGCAAACCTTTGAATTAAATCAGAAAGATTGGTTACTCTCCTCAATAAAATCCGATGAAAAATGAGAATTTAGGGCAGTATTGGCAGACGTACATAGCAGGGCTTCCAGATACTACATTAAGTGACGAGAGCTATGAGGCACATCAATTTGGGGACTCTTCTACTTTGGCAGATGAACTGAGTAGCTTAATTCTGAAGGGGATTAAAACTGCAACTTGTTCAGCTTTATGGGAATGGGAGGCAGAGGGAATTCAACTACCTAAAATAGGTACAAAAACAATTGTGTTGGATGGAAATGGAAATCCAAATTGTATTATTGAAACAACAGAAATTATGATCTGCTCATTTAATGAAGTGGATGCACAATTTGCCTATGAAGAAGGTGAAAATGAACGTTCCCTAGAGTCTTGGCGGAAGGAGCATTGGCAGTACTTCTCGCGAGTATTGCCTAAAATTGGTAAGAAACCAACACCAGAAATGCTTTTAGTTTGCGAGCGGTTTCGTGTTGTTTATAAGTAGAGTTGTTGATACACTACAGGTCATCTGCAACGCATAATGAGTACATATACTTAAATAGTAGTTAAGAAAGCTTAAATTTATGACACTGGCGATTAGTTTCTGCCAGTATTAAATGAGTTGCCAGTTGCTAACTTCCTAAGACTATAGTCATTTCAAATAATTTCGAGACTGCTTAAGTCTTTATTGACAAGGTTTTTGGTGAATTTGACTGCCTCAGTCTTACTAAAAACGACTATACGTTGGTGCGGACGGCAAAAAAGCTATCTGTGGGAGTTCAATGTTATCTACCACCGCAAAACTTCACCGTTAAGTTAGATAAACTAAAAACTCTCACCGATCACGAGAGGTTTTCATCGTTTAGGGTCGCTCTGATGGTCAAGAACTACGACAAAAATTACTAGGGGTTTAATGGCGATCGCCATAGGGAAAATGATGTGAATACCCTAACCACTCGTGAAAATGGCAAAAAGGGGAGGCGGCCAAAGGGTTCTGTAAAGATATAGTCGTTTCTAGTATGACTGAGGCAGTCGAATTCACCGAAAAGCTATTCAGTTAAATCTGTTTGCTTCGTAGGAATCCTTCGCCTTTAGCCTAGGGAGGATGTCAACCCCTTTATTTAGAGGAGTAGCTACCTTGTTGGAGGAAGATGCCAGCTGATGGGCAAAGCCATTAGAAAAGGAAACGACCCGGTTAATGGCGATCGCCGCCAATCCATTACCCTGAAAGTAGAAAGGGAGAGCCGCTAACTCTCCCCATCTATTGCACAAAATCTAATTGGAGTGTAGCACCATGTCCGCCGTCACTGAGTCAGATTTGAAGGAATTGAAAGACCTAATCATTGAGGTCAAGGTGAGCCAGGCCAGAATGGAGGCTCAATTAGCAGGCATAGATAAACGACTTGATGTTATTCAATCTAGGGTAGGCGGCCTGACCAACTGGATTGTTGGCATCCTATTTGCCCTGGTTGGTGGATTGCTAGGACTATTAGGCAAGTTTGCATTTTTCCCAAACTCATAGCGGCGATCGGCATCAACACTGACAACCCTGGCCCAGTGCCGAGGTTTTGTTTTGGGTGCGATAATTTACGCCGCCAATCTGGAGCCCTTGCATTGTGGGGAATTGAGGATGGCCATGGGTGCGAAAAGCCATGGTCCTGAGAAGATGTTGCGCCAAGTTTGGTCTGGGCCGTGACCTGTGGAGAAGAGAAAAACCCCAGCCCCTCAAGATGGGAGAACGGCAAGAATCAAAGAAACAGACAGTTTTGGCCCCTGGCACTATCTCACGGGAAGAATGGCTCAAGAGAAAAGCGGAAAAAGCCTAAATGACTACGATTATAAAAGCGGGAAAATTAGGCCGCTATTTTTTGACGACTCGGTGACAGCTCTCCCAATCTCTGGCCAGTAAGAATCAACAAAGTGGAAAGCTCTGAGCTACCAAGGGATCTAATAAAACTACCCATATCAACACCACCGGCAAGAGATAGATAATACTCATCGGCAAACCCTGGCGAGAGGCGATCTGCGGCCTCCACTAGACCCTTAAACATTTCAAGGGTGGGGCTTTTCTTACCAGTAAAGACTTCAGAGAGATAAGAAGCATTACGGCCAGCTTCTAAAGCAAGAACCTTGGTTTGGATTCTGTGGCTTTTAAGCTTGCCCTGAAAAACTTCTAAAAAATCTCTATTCATTTTTTTAGCCAACCTAAGATAACATGTAACACAGCAATAGCCGCTTTTTTATGGCTGTACCCAATTTAACACATTTTAGGGGAAGCAATAGCCCCAATGACCTTTCTACAATTACTGAGGCTACGGTTATTATGGCATTTTTCGATGAACTGACAAGGCCCGCAACAGCAGAACTATCAATGAATGAGTCATCTTGCCGAGGTCTGAGGTTGTACAAAATAACAAGCTTTACAGCGATCGCCATGTCAGAGGAGTGGGCAATTTGGGGCAGGGCCAACAAAACCATAGACAGTCCATAAACCAAATTGCAATTCAGGAACTTACTCTCACAGTTTTACCCTTTATCCACCTTACCAAAATAAAAAAGGCGAGGGGTCTGAACCACCCACCGCCAAAAAATTCAAAATACTATGACTCAATTCTACAAGCTAACGACGGATACTGCCGGAGAACTCCTAGCCGCTAAACTACCTCGTTCCAGTTGGGAGTTATGGACATGGGCAACTACCCTCGATCCTTTTGGCGATCGCCGGGTAAGAATCACCTGGGAAATAGCCAAAGAAGCCATAGGAATCAGTAGAACAACTTTTTACCGCGCCCTAGCCCAGTTGACTAATGCAGGCTTACTAGTTTCTGAGCGGGTTTTTGGGTTTTGGATTAGTCCCAAAAATGGGAATCCAGTCCCAGAAATAGAAATCGAGTCCCAAAAATGGGACTCCACTATATATACAGACTTACAGACTTTCTCATACTCTCCAGACGGCCAGAGCGAAGAAAAAGAAAAAATTCCAGATCGGTCAATAAATACAAATGGACAAGTTAATGGAGCTGAGTCAAAAACCCAGGAAAAACTGACTACGGCAGAAATAAAACAAAATTCATTTGTCATAGCGACAAGTCAAGGAGAGGAAAAATATTCCGCCGCCCGCCGTACTAAAAAGCGCACGAAGAAGAACCAAGGCTTTGATTGGCTTCCTGATGGCCCCTGGAGTATTGAGGGCAAGCTCGACCCCAATTTCCGGAATTGGTTGGCGAAGAACTGGCAGAAGCGTTATGGCGGAGACTTCCACGACAAGCAGGCGGATGTGTTGGCCCATTTCAGGAAAGACCCGGCTAATTTGCCTATTCGCTGGGAGCAGTACCAGAAAGAGTTTGTTCATCGGGTAGAGAATACCCAAATGCGCCTTGCTAATGGCTGTCAAATCCCTGAAGACCAGCAACGGAACCTAATCACCCATCAACGGGCTGTGACGGCGGTTCTGCCCCCAGAAATGAATCCGGTGGCTGTGGTGGCTACTCCTTCGCCTGTGCTTCCCCCAAAGATAGAGGAAGTTACTAGGGGTTTGGAAGTTGTTGAACCTGTGGCGGAATTATCCCCTGGTAAAGATCTTGAAGAAGCCGAGCTGGCCCCCACGGAAATCCCTTCCCTGATTGTTGCCCCTGAGTGTGAACCTTCTCCCTGGGAAAGTGAAAGCCCCACCGAGGAACCCCAAGAACTGACTGGGGATGGGTCTGTGTCAGCGGTGAGTGTTGAAACCCCCAGTAAAAATTCTCAAACTGAATCTGCCCCTCCTGAAAATTCTTCCCCGGCCTCTGAATACACCATCCTTCCCGACGGCACTCGCTTAAAAGTTTTCCAACGCCAGCAAAAATCCGAGCCTGTAGCCCCAGAACAAGCCAAGGTATTCAAGCAAATGGTGCAGGGTTTGCTCAAGGGTTTTGGTGGTAAGCGGGAAGTTTGCCCCAAGCCCCAGTCCGAACTGGAACGACTCAATCAATGGCTCTACGACCCCATCCTACGGGAGGAAGCAATTCACTATGCTCGGCGATCGCCAAGTTACAAATACTGCTCCGAAACTGACCAAATTATCCACTGCGAGGAGTTCTAGCCATGGAACCCTTAAACACCTCGACCTCTTTGCCGGATGTGGGGGATTCACCCTGGCCGCAGAACAAACCGGAGGAAAAATACAAACAACTCAGTTTGTTGAAATCGACCCCGACTGCCATACCGTCCTCCAAGACCACTGGCCCCAGGGTGAAAATAAAACTTCAATGGCCCTTACCAGAAGTCCGTCGTCGGCGCACAAGGGGTCAAGGTAGCGGTTACATCCAATTGCACTATTGCGAAAAACAGACCCGCTCCGGCAAAAAATCCTATGAGCAGTACTATTATCACTATGAGCTGGAGATAAAGGGAAAACGGGTGAAACGCTCTGCCTATATCCCCAAGGATAAGTTTGATGTGGTGCAGGAATGGGATAGAAAAAAACTCGATGTAACCGTCATTCTGCAATACCTTGGCAAAGATTGTACTAATCTATGAAGCCCTCCTAACGCCCGCCGGCGACAGCTCACTTTTTGAGGGATTTTGAACTAACCAATTATAATGGCTGTCTAAATGGTTAGACGCTTATCTGTCTGTATTGTTAGCCGTTTAAACACTTAAGGTTAAAGTCAAGTGAGCGTTTCCCTGTTTAACTGTCTAGACGTTTGAAATAATCGACTAACAGCTCCTCCACCAATTCGGACATATCTTGCTCAGTGCTTAAGGTATGGGTGCGTAATCTTAGGTGGGTGGCTTTGGAAAGGTAGAGGGTTGTTTTTTTGAAATTGGGATCTTTGCTTTTGGCGATTGCTGCTTCTGGTTTTTTCTCTGAAGTAGTTGATTCCGCCTGAGCAAAATTCTCAAAGCCTGCAAAGCGATTTTTTTCCTTAGCCATAAATTTCACCTCCTACGGTTTTGTAATCATTCCAACCGGCCCCCGCATATCGATCGCCTTTGACATCGCGAACAACACAACCCTCTAAGGCGGCTTTGGGAAAAGCAGCATATCGAGTGATCATGCGTTTAAAAACAGGCAATCCTAAGCTTTGGAGATATTCTTTGGCCTCGGTTCCTGCTGTGGAAGGTTTTGGTGGAACAATGGTCATCAATATCCGAAAGTTTGGAATGTTTAGCTGTTTAAACGTCTGGATGTTTGCCTGTAATGCCCCCATGGAAAGGGCATCGGGGGAGGTTGGCAAGATCATGAGGTCGCATCCCCTAGCAAGGGAGCGAATTTCTTCAATCTCTGGCCTAGCTGGGGTATCAACAACGATATGTTCATAATTACGGGCCGCTTTTAATCCTTCCCGCTCATCGACAACAGGGAAATCTAGCTTTTCGTGGGATGCCCACAGCAATGCCGAACGGTTTAAGTCCCCATCAATTAGGATTGTTGGAGCTTTGTTATTGAGGTAGGCCGCCAAGTGAATAGAGCTTGTGGTTTTACCTACCCCACCTTTAAAGGCAGTAACGGTGATAATCATTGGATAGTTAAATGTTTAAAAGTTTAGACGTTTAACTGTATAAACTTTTGAATGTCTAAAAGGGGAGACGTTTAGGATTGTAAAATGTTGCCAGGGTGTTTAAAAAAATTACTAAGGGTTAAGAGTGGTAGTTGAATTTTTTACTAGGGGTTTGAAATGAAAGATAACCGCTATCCCCCCGATTGGAAGGCGATCGCCCTCGACAAAAAGCAGTCCGTTGGTTGGGTCTGTGAACGGTGTGGGGCGCAATGTCTCAAGCCTGGGGAGGGGAAGGGTCTGCTAAAGGAAGAACGGTATAGGCTTAGGATGGCGGTGCATCACTGCGATTATGATCCAGGGAATAATGCACCGGAAAACTTAATGGCCCTATGCTCCCCTTGCCATCTTCACTATCACCTCAGGCAACGGCGAAATGTTTCACTGGGGCAATTATCGTTGGAATTTTACTAGGGGTTTAGAATGCCCAGAACTCCTGACTGTGACCGATGCCAGTTTTAGCCAAGACTCTATAAATAACCTCTTGTTTAACTATCACGATTTGTTAAGACTTTGCAACGGCTGAACTACTTTTGCGCTAGTATTCTGTCAGACAGTAAAAAACTATCGTCAGTTATGGAAAGTCGCCGTTTATCTATCCGGGTTCCAGACCCTTTACTTGCTCGGTTAGAGTCCTACCTTGACCACCAGGGCTTGACAGTGACCGAGGGGGTTTTGGCCGCGATCGCCTCTTATGTGGGCGATAACGACAGGTTGCCTCTGGTTGAGAGGGTTAGTCGGTTGGAGAAAAGGTTGGCAATTTTGGAAGGGAAGGGTTAGATGGGATTTGCTCAAGCTAAGTTTCAAGCGGTAATGATTGGTAGTGAAGAACAGCGAGTGGAGGCACTGCGACAATTACTTGATTATCCTGTCAAAGAGAAGGACTCAGAGGGTTCTCGATTTTGGTATTTACGTCCCGGAAGCGATGAGTTAGAAGCAGAAAATACTTGCCCGATCGCCGTTGGATTTTTTAAGGAATTGAATCAGGGAGCTAAGAGAGAGATTGAGCAGTGGCTAACAGAGGATGACCAGGATAAGCAAATTCGAGGGCATTATACGGGTCGGATTGCGACGGAACAGCCTGTTATGTATATTTTGTTGCCGGAGGGAAATAGTCAGGGCAATGTGGCTTTGGTGTTGCCAACTGAAAGCCGACTAAGACAACGGAGCATTCAAGTTTTTGACTGGACTGCTAAAGATTTACAAGCCCGTTTGCATCGGCTGAGTTGGGAGTCATTAGCCCAGAAGGTTACAGAAAAGATCACAGGGTTTGTCCCCCAGGTTGACTGGATATTTTTCAAACCAGCGGCAACCGCGAAAGAATTGGCTCAATTGTTGGCCGCTGTGGCCCGACGGATTGAACAGGCTATGCCAGATGTTTATGAAGCGGAAGGGGAGGATGGTTATCTCCACAATTTATTAAAAAGTTTTCGGAAGGAGTTGATCGCTAACCTCAAACTCAAGGCGGATAACGATAAGGATTATAGTTTTGCGGATATTTACGCCCAAACTATTGCCTATGGATTATTTACCGCAAGGGTCTTCAGTTTTGTCAAAAATCCCAAGGCTGATTTCAGTCGGGATGGGGCATGGTCACAGTTACCCGAAACCAACCCGTTCCTACGGCAATTATTTAAGGATATTAGTGAACAGTCACCGGAGAATTTAGGTGATGAATTGGTAGATGCCATCGGTGAGGCGATCGCCATTCTTCGGGCGGCGGAAATGGATGCAATTTTGGCGGACTTCCGTAGCAAGATGAACCGGGAAGATATTGTTATTCGCTTTTATGAGGATTTCCTAGCGGCCTATAAACCGACAATGCGGGAACGTCGGGGGGTTTACTACACCCCTGAGCCGGTGGTGTCCTACATGGTGCGGTCAGTAGATGAGTTGATTAAGGATAAGTTTGATAAACCGTTGGGCATTGCTGATCCAGAGGTGATGATTCTTGATCCTGCTTGTGGAACGGGGACTTTCCTTTTATGGATTTTCAAGTTGATTCATGAGCGCCATCAAGCCAATCCTGAAGCGTTTGAGTATTCAGACTGGAATGATTATGTTGATCATTGTTTATTACCCCGTATTTTTGGTTTTGAGTTGTTGATGGCTCCCTATGCCATTTGTCACCTTAAGTTGGGGTTATTTTTGGAGGAGTCGGGTTATCGGTTTGAGAGTGGTCAACGGTTAGGAGTGTATTTAACAAACAGCCTTGATGATTCTATTAGCAAATCTGAATTTCTATTTGATGAGTTTATTGCAAATGAATCTAGTGAAGCGGCTGAAATTAAAAAAACAAAGCCAATTTCAGTGGTGTTAGGTAATCCTCCTTATTCTGCTAAATCTGCCAATTTGGGAGAGAAAGTAAGAAAAATTGTCGAACCATATCGCTACGTAGATGGCGAAAAAATAATAGAAAAGAGTGCTTTGCAATTTGAAAAAAATATTCAAGAGGATTATGTAAAGTTTTTTGCCTTCTCTCAAAAGATTATTGGGAAATTACACAATGCAATTCTAGCCTTTATTACTAATAATAGTTTTTTAGACTCTATCACTTTAAGGGGGTTAAGAAGCAGTCTCTTAGATGAATTTAATTCTATTAAAATTTTAGATTTACATGGTGATACTGATAAACGAGAACTAGACTTGAAAGGTGATCCCGACAAAAATGTTTTTGATATTAAGCAGGGGGTTGCAATATCCATTATGATTAAAAATAGCAAATCTCAATTGAAAACAAAAGTAGATTTAGAATGCTATGATATTTTGGGAACAAGAATAGAAAAATATAATTTTTTGGAATCAAAAAGTATTAGTCAAATAAAATGGAAAAAAATAAAATATATTAAACCCAAGTATTTTTTTAAGTTACTAGATGAAAGATTATTTGATGAATATTCAAAAATCTCTTATATCAAAGATATATTTAAAGTAAACTCAACAGGATTTGAATCTGGTAAAGATGAGATATTGACAGATTTTTTAAAGGAAAGCTTAGAAAATAAAATAATATTTTTTGTTCAAAAAAGTATTCAGGAAGTCACTGATAAATTTAACATTGTAAGTGGATGGGGATTAGAACTTGTAGAAAAACGCAATTTAATCGTAGAGAATAACAACTTTCAAAGTAAATTTATAGATTTCCTTTTTACTCCTTTTGATATCCGCAAAACTTTTTATCAAAAAAATTTACTAAAAACAAACAGTTTTAGTGCAGGGAAGCATTTAATATATGGAAAAAATATAAGCTTATTAGTTATGAGGCAAGTATCAATACATGGAGAATTTACTCATGTTTTTGCTTCGCAAATAATTCCTAATAATAGAGCTTTTTATAGCAAAAAAGGTAAAATAAGCTATTTTCCTCTCTATCTCTATCCAGATCCGAATCGTCCCTCAGAACTTCAAGAAGAAAAACGTCCTAATTTTTCACTAAATTTTCCTAAAATTATAGAATCAAAACTAAGCTATCTCCCTACACCAGAAGCCATCTTTTACTATATCTACGGTATCTTCTACTCCCCCACCTACCGCACCCGCTACGCTGAATTTCTTAAAATAGACTTTCCCCGTGTTCCCCTCACCAGTGACGATCGCCTATTTAGGCAACTAGCAGACTATGGAGAGCAGTTAGTGGGCTTACACCTGATGACTTCCCCAACATTGGATAAGGTTATCACTGAATTTACGGAAATAGGAGACAGAACCGTAGCCCCTGGGCATCCTAAATATAGTGATGGCAAAGTCAACATCAATAAACAAGGGGATGGCTTTGTGGGAGTCCCTGAAGAAGTTTGGAACTT
This sequence comes from Synechocystis sp. PCC 6714, assembly GCF_000478825.2. NCBI lineage: Bacteria > Bacillati > Cyanobacteriota > Cyanophyceae > Synechococcales > Merismopediaceae > Synechocystis > Synechocystis sp. PCC 6714. Next base: position 26,493 of record NZ_CP007543.1, read on the forward strand.
TTATGTCGGAGGTTATCAAGTCTGCCAGAAATGGCTCAAAGACCGCAAAGGACGAGTTCTGAGTGATGAAGATATTCTTCACTATCAAAAAATTGTCGTTGCCCTGCAAGAAACCATCAAATTGATGCAGTTGATTGACGAAGCAATTCCCAGTTGGCCCATTGAATAATTTTTATACCCCATATTGGAAATAATTTTTAAAAATGCTTTTCAGCTTTCTCAATCTTAAGGAAATAAAATGATATGCTTAATCAGCACAATGTCATACAAACTTTGTCAGATCATCGAGAGCAGATTCAGGGATTTGCCGTAAAAACGCTTCTTCTTTTTGGTTCAGTAGCCAGAAATGAAGCCCATGATAAGAGTGATGTCGATCTTTTAGTAGAATTTGAAAAACCAGTAGGTTTACTGACATTTATTGGGTTAAAAGACTATTTAGAAGAAATTCTTGGTTGTTCTGTAGATTTGGGTACTCCCCAGTCTTTACGTCCAGCATTAAAGGATATTGTATTAAAGGAGGCTATGCGTGCCTTCTAGAGGATTTAGAGAACGCTTACAAGATATTTTGATTGAAATTGAGGAGATTCAAGGGATGGTCAAGGAGCTAAGCTTTGAGGATTTTTGCCAAGATCGCCGCACTATTAAAGCGAGTCTCTATGGTTTGGCTGTTATTGGAGAAGCTTCCGCTAATTTATTGCCAGAAGTCGCTAAATTATATCCGCAAATTCCATGGCGACAAATGAGAGGAATGCGAAACATTGCAGTGCATGAATATTTCCAAGTTGATCTGGAAATTATTTGGGAAACGATCCAAACTGATTTACCTGGATTATACTCTGCTTTAAAAGAATTAATATAATTAAAAACTTTTATGTTAGACCAAGTTATCAATGAAATTAAACGTCGCCAGTTGCCTTACTATAATCTTGAAGGCGATGCCATTAAAGGTGTTGATAATCAATATTGGCTAGTTTTTAAACATCGGGACGCAGGCAATAAATTCAAAGAGTTCTTTAGTTTGCGCTTATTCGGTATTGGGGAAAAGCCAAAGACCCATAAATTAATACGCATTAACCTTAATGATGCCAGTGTTTATGAATATATTCCCAAGAAACCTGATAACATTCCCTCTCTAATTTTACTTAGAACAAATAAAATTTCTAGGTTAGAAGCCTTTCTAGAATGCGTTGATGCTAAAACTGAAAAAGCTTTATTAATTAATAGTTTTCTGGATATTAATATCAAAAAAAGAAGACGCTTTAGCTTGCCGAAAGATGTTGATAATTATCAAAAATTTATTGGTGCTTACCTTGCCAAGACCACACTCTATCGCCGCTCCACAGCCTTTTTCAATAGTGGTGTTCTTAAACTTTATGAAGAACCCCTACAACAAATGTTGGTTATGGGGGGGGAAATTCGTCTCTTAATGGATTTACAGGGCTTCACCAATCAGCGGGATGTGGAAGAACTACGAAAATTAAATGACCCCCTTTATCGGTCCCACTACATTCAACGAACTTTAGAAGAATTCTTGCAGGCATTGGAAACAAAAGCTTTCACTAGCACCCAACTGTTAGCAGAATTGGTGCGACTGGAATTTCTCCGCATTAAGCTGATCAAAATGGAAGGAGGGAAAGGAATATTTCACAAAAAGACCGGGATTCTCACCGATTCTTTGGGGAATAGCATTCTCCATGACGGTTCCGATAATTTTACTTACAGTGCCCATAACCTTAATTCTGAGAGCATTACGGTTCTTTATTGGAGTGACGCTATTGATAATGGGGCGATCGCCGACTCCATTGAAGAATTTGATGAAGAGTGGAATAGTGTTCATGCCTTTGACCTCACCAATGAATTTTTGACCCAGGTGCGGCGGGAAAGCCAACGACGGTATGAAGCTAACCAACCCCGCATCACTGATTGCGACCCTTCAACCTTAGAGGCTGGGGAAACTACCACTGTTAAAATTACAGGCCATAACCTCCAAGATATTCAGGCGATCGCCGTAGAAGATACGGATCAAATTCGTTTGACCATTGAAGAAACTACTTCCGATCAACTCACTGCCCAGGCGATCGTTGCCCCAAATTATCCACCCCAATCCATCAAAAGTCTTGTTGTTGCCACCTCCAAGCATACTTACCAAGTTGAGCCAGCCCAGGAGTTAACCGTCACCAATAAGCTCACTGTTCCAGAATTTTCTGAAATTGAAGGTTTTAAAGCGGCGATCAAAACTATCTTGGCCGGTAACTATGGAACCCCCAATGATTTCCTTTACTGGCTGGGATTGCAAAACCCTAAACTTTGGCAGATTCAAAGTAGCGGTGCTTTGGATCAATGGGTCAATGAAGGAATCCTCTTTGAGCATCAGAAATCTGGCGCACAACACTCTTATCGGGTCATGAAAGACTTTGGCGTAGCGGTATGTGCCGACGCAGTAGGTTTAGGAAAAAGTCGCTTGGGGGCCGCAGTGGGGAAACTATACCGAGAAGAAAATGGCCAAGCCAAAATAGCCATCATTGCCGCCCGAAAATTGCACGACAACTGGCGTAAGGAAATGAAGGTATTAGGGTTTGGCAGAAATGATTATGAGCTTTATAACAAAAACCTGATGAGCCGCAAGGGAAGCTTTATTGATGACTTTAACCGCTTTGGTGGCCCAGACCTTATTTTGATTGACGAAGCCCACGAAGGTATCCGTAACTATAACAATCGCATTCACCGCACTTGTTTACAGATCCGGGCAAGGGATCGGGAAGAAGGACGGGAACGTCACTATCTTTTACTAACGGCAACGCCTTGGAATAACCGCAGGGAAGACATTTACAATATCCTTTCACCCTTTGTCACTAAAACCGATGGATTTAGTCAATATGGTTTACCTGAAGTGATAGGAGATTGGTTAAACCAGCGAGATATTGGGGTAGAGAATCTAACCGATGATACCAGGATTTTTCGGCAACTCTACAAAGAGCTATTTTTGCAACGTACTCGTAAGCAGTTAATGGATGCAAGTCCTGATCTAAGGCTTTACGCTAAACGACAAGCAGAATGGTTAGTGGTCAACTTTGAATCCGAAACTGAACAAGCTCTAGACCAAATTTTTGGACATTTTGAGCATAGTTTATTTATCCCTTCATCAGACCCTATTCGTTATTTGAATGATCAGGATGTGGGGCAACGGTCATTACTATCTAACCAGCGGCGAATGTTTCTACAGCGGGCAGAATCTAGTATGTATGCTCTTAAGCTAACGATTCGGAATTTTAGCCAACGGATTCAGCAAGTCAAAGATAGATTATCTGAGCTAACCCCTGATGCAGAAGGCTTACTACGTTTTTTGATGATTCACTACAAGTTTGAAAGTGAGCATGGAAATCAGGCAGAGATTGACTGGGGTATGGAAGAAGATGAAGCGGATGAGTTTGAGGATGAAGAGGACGAAGATGGTGAGCAAGAAGAACAGCGGCAACAACTCAGGCGATCCATTGAGATTGCGACTGATGCTTTGAAGGATGACCCAGAACGGGCGGCTGCAATTTATGAGCGCATCCTAGAAGACTGTGATTCAGACTTAGAACGCTTAGCCAACATTCAAGGATTACTGGAAACTGAATTTGTCACAGACCATAAGCGGGAAGAAGTCACCAAAAAGGTTCGGGAATTGGTAAGCCGGGGTCATAAAGTTCTATTGATTTCCGTTTTTGCTGATACGGTCATGGACTATTACCAATATATGAAAGCCGATCCAGTGATTTCTCTTCAGGGCATTGGGATGGCGATGGGAGCTTCCAAACATTATCTCAAGGATGGTAAGGCTATTGGTTTTACTCCCCATGGTATTCACAAAAATGGCAAAGATTTACGGGGAATCAAGCGAAGGGAACTTTTTCGATGTTTTGCTCCTGGTGCAACTTGCGAAAATCCCGCAGACTATCCTAAACGAGATGAAGAGATTAACGTCTTAGTCGGGTCTGAAACCTTGTCAGTGGGTCAAAATCTACAAGATGCTAATTACCTAATCTGCATTGACCTTCCTTGGAATCCGATGGTACTAGAGCAACGGATAGGTCGTATTGATCGCCCGAAAAAGCATCCCGTCGAGTTTATCACTATTTACTATGCCAACAGCGAAAGTCAACTATTGCGGCAGGCTACCCGACTGAATAATCTCCACAAGAAAATGGTGGGGGATCTGATAGATGACCAGGGCAATATTCCCCGCATCCAAAATATGGAACAGCTAGGGCCTTCTGTTTATGGAGATACCCTTTTTGATGATGAGATTTTACCAGGCTATATTGACTTCATTAAAAGCCTTGTGCAAGCCCGTCGATTTGAGCAAGACAATCTACAGGAAAATGCCTATCAAAAACAAGAAGGTGCTCAGGAAGTTTACACCCACAATGAAATTCTCTACAACGAAGATTTGAAACGATTAATGAACGCCATGCCAGAGGGCTACCAACCTAACCCGATCGCTATTGGCACAGGGGACGATACAAATCTAAAAGTAGTGACTGCTCTGAAGCTCAAGTATTTTGGCCCCAACGGTGAACCGATTGAAGACAAAACCGAAACAATTTTCTGGAATAATGCCACCGGGGAAGTTGATGGTCATGGTCAGGCGATCGCCGCCGGCTTCAAAACCCCAGAGTTAAGCGATGTGGTTTCTACTCAACCCCTGCTATCTCTTGCAGAAACAACCTATCAACAGTTAGTAAACTTAAAGGAACAACGACAGGCCGAATTAGAGCAACCAGAAACCCTTGAAAATATTTCCCTGACATCTGAACGTTTAGCTAAAATTAATCGACGGTTACAGACTATTGAATCTGTACCAGAGGAGATCACTGGCCAGATGGTTAGGGCTACACTCAAAATACTTCAACAGCATAAGACTAAAAAAGCTGTTCAACTATTACTTAGGAGTTTGACCGATGGCGAAAAAAGTAAACTGAGTAATAATGATTTCATCAAGGAGCTTGTCAATGAAACTGGAAAACTTGCCTTGTTAGATTATGAAACGACTAAGCCAACAAATTTGACAGTTGCTGTTGAAGCAATTTTAGTGAGGATTTAGCTAATAAAAAATTGTGTTCGGTAATTACCACCTAGGAGCTTTCCAAAATTCTCTAGACATTATTTTTTGATGCTAGTATGATTATGTTATTAATAAGCTGAGGGAAATATCGTGTCAAAATTGTTTGATCAGGCAAAAATAGAACTTCCCTGTAATAACTGCGGACGTAAAACAAAGAAAAGTATTAAATGGATAAAATTAAATCATACCTTTAAGTGCTCCTGTGGATGCAACATCAAATTAGATACAAGTGATTTGAAATGTAAGTTGGCTAAAATTGAGCGCTTAATTGATAATTTTTAGGAGATTGACCGTGAAAAGAGATATGGAGTTAATCAAAAAAATTTTATTACACATTGAAGTATCACCAAATTTTAATGAGCCTATTCAGACTTCAGTGGATGGTTATGAGATTATCGACTATATGTATCATGTTAAGCTTTTACGTGAAGCTGGGTTTATAGAAATTTTTACCAATCAACCTATCTCAGTCATGGGAACCGTGCCATCATATTTTCCAACGTGTCTAACTTGGGAGGGGCATGAATTTTTAGAAGCAACTAAAAATCCCACGATTTGGAAAAAAGTTATGTTAACTATTAAAGAAAAAGGAAGCGGTATTCCTATTGAAATTTTGAAAGCGTTGCTAATTAAGGAATCACTCAAACAATTTGGCTTGTAAAACCACCAAAACTTTACTCACCTTTCCCGGACTTTCCTGACACCCCTAAATCTCAGAAAAATATGACCCGATCGCCACAACCTAATCTACTCGACAAATTCCAGGAATACCTCGCCTATAACTAACGGAAATTAAAGATTTTATGAATTATGCTATTCAGACAGCACTAATTGGTTTGGGAGGAGTGATACTCGGTCAGATTATCAATAGTCAAACTCAACGACAGAACTTAGCTGAACAAAGACGTGGTGATGAAATCATCAGAGCGCGAGAACGCCGTCGGGAGCGTTTACTTGATGCCGTAGCAGGACTCCTAGAGGTTTCTGATCCACAGTCAGAGAATTTTAATTACACGAACGTTTTAAAACATACACATCATGCCCAGTTATTGCTAGATCCATGTGTGCAAGAGGAACGTGAGCTAAACGACACAATCAGCAAATTGGCTGGTGCAGTCCATGATTTTATTCCTGTCAAACACCTCGATATTTCCCAGAAAGTGGATGAGACTCAAAGACTACTTAAGGCTCAATCAGCAGTTGCTGAGAAGTGTCGGTTCATTGTTTGGAGCGGTAGCAAGAGTTTACGAATTACAGACACCTAGCGTAATACGTTTCCACAAATAGCCCCAAAAATAAATCTTGCTAAAATTGTCGTTTTATGCATCTATCATTATAATAAATTAGTATAGTTTACTAAATTAATGGAGGTAAATTCCGTGACCATTCAATATCTTAGAGATAAACGCAATCGCTCAATTGGAAAAGTTAAGCAGCTTGGCAATGGAAAGCTAGAAATTAGAGACTCTGCTAATCGTTTTAAAGGAACCTACAATCCTAAGACAAACGAGACTCGTGATTCACGAGGTAGGTTATTTGGTAAAGGTAACTTACTCTCAATGCTTCTTGCTGAGTCCTAACCTGAAAAAATGAAATGTTCAGTCCCATTAATAATTATTGATGGGATTTTTTCTTTACCCAATAATCCCCAAAACCTCACTCACCACTTCCCCCGGTCTTTCCTGACATTCCTTAGCCGTGAACCTCATGGTTGGTATTCTCTCACGGAGCATTAGGCGATCGCCAGCATAATCTAGTCCCCGCGCAGCTCCGCAGGCAAAGTTAAAATAATGTTAATGAGTGCCCTGCCCATCTCTACGAGATCGTCCCTTTCCCCACTCCAACCTGCAAACATGGCCCAAATCACCCTAGACCTCCCCGACGAACTCCTAGAGCAAATAGTACAAGCAGGAGAAAACCCCTCAGAGTGGTTACGCCATCGCCTACCCGACATTCTCAAACCGGTTCCCCCCTTACCTGCCCACCTCTATCGCCACATTCTGAACTTCATCGCTAGCAATCCTACTCCCCAACAAATCTCAGACTTCAGACCCACCCCAGAAATGCAGGAACGCTTAAGAAACCTCTTGAATCGGGAAGAAAACCTGACCCCCTCAGAACAGGCCGAACTTGAGGAGTATGAACGAATCGAACATCTTGTCGTTATGCTCAAAGCAGGCAACCTTAAAAACTTAGTCGGCTAACTGTGAGCAAAACCTATATCTCTCTTGCCCTGCGCCGCCTAGTCACAGAACGAGCAAATGACCAATGTGAATACTGTCGCCTCCCAGCAAACCTTTCCTTTTTCCCCCATGAACTTGATCACATCATCGCGGAAAAACACGGAGGACAAACCATTTCCGAGAATCTTGCTCTAACCTGTTGGCGTTGTAATCGTCACAAAGGAAGCGACTTAGGCTCCTTCGATCCTCACACCAACGAATTTTGTTTTCTCTTCAACCCTCGTACCCAGTCCTGGAGTGAGCACTTTAGCCCCAGTCACTATCACATTGAAGGACTAACCCCCGAAGGACGCACAACGGTCAAACTTCTGCAACTCAACACCTCAGAACGTATCGCAGAACGCAAACGGCTAACCCCATAACTAGGCGATCGCCGAAGAACTCAGACTATATTAGCCCTGACCGTCTTTATGCAGAGTCTTATACTAAAACTTCAAAAGACCAGAGTTACAAGGTATTCTCCATGGTGTCAAATGTACTGAAATGATAGTCCATATCAAAATGAGATTGTAGATAGGGCCTGCTCCTTCTCCTGCTCAGAAACCTCCAAATAGTGGGACAACACATTCAAATTTTTATGACCACTGATTTTTTGAATCACCCGCAAGTTAATGCCCTTGCGACACATCATGGTTAACGCAGTCCTGCGGAAAGAATGGGTAGAAACTCCCTTCACTCCAATCCTATCCGTTGCCGCCTTCAAAATCTTGTGGGCCATGGAAGGATGTAGATGTGACCCCACCCGTTTGCCGCGAAAAACATAGGCAGAGGGAAATCTAAAGCATTGTTGTTCCCGGTACTGATCAAAAAGAGCTTGCAATGCTGGGGAAATGGCCACAGTCCGACTGGACTTGGTTTTAGTTTTTTCAATGCGGAAAGTCATGGCATCGGTGGTGATATCATCCCAAGCCAGGGAGCAGGCTTCCCCAATACGGCAACCAGTGTAAAGACAAATGCCAAACAACAGGCGATCGCGGGGAGTGAGCAACCCAATAGTGAACAGGTCATGCAGTTCCTGCTCAGTTAATACTTTTGCTTGCCCCTGACGGTTAATTTTCATTCAATAATTGGTGGAAAATATTGAATAGCTGCCACAAGCCTAATTCTACCGTGGAATTTTTTCAAATCTCCATCGCTCAACATAACTTATTGCTAATAATTCTCAGTTGATAAATTCTGAAAATTACCACCATGCCCTAAATTGTCTGATTTGGGTCTTTGCTGAAGAAAATGATGTAGTTAACCTGAAAAGCCAAATGCAAGGGTTACAGGCGATTCTCAATGGTGTAATTTGTACTATTTTAGGGTGGCTCGATAAATCATGTCGGTTATTGGCGATCGCCGTCCTTAAGCTCACAACCCCAACCATCTTTATCCCTATCAAGGCGGTGGTCATCTTTGCCAGTAATCCTGACTGGCTTTTTGTTGTCGGGAATATCAGAGCAATCAATGTCCCGGCCAATGGGTAAGCAAAGGTCAGGGTAACTGGGATGGCATTGGGCCGGTGGGGTTTTGGCCAACACCAAAAATAATTCAATCATCTATTTAATGGCGATCGCCCTTTGGGAAGTGTTCCCTTTCTGATCTCAGAGTAAACGGATTAGGGCCTGCCCCACTCAAGCCAGCGGATTGCTAATTTTCCCTCCCGGTGTTGAACAATCACCGACACAGCTTCGGCAAAATCTTCCCCTTCCAGGGAAACGTAGAGCCAAACTACATCATTGGTTTCCATCGGTGGGTATTGCCACTCGGTTAAGAGACAGTCCTGCATAACAACTGCTCTGTTAATAAGACCAGAACCATAGCTAATCATTTCTTCTACCGTTTGCCGTAAGGTTTGGGATGAATATTGCTGCTGAAGTTCCGGGACTAACAAAGTGTAAGCAGTGTCGTAATCAGCCTGGGTTAAATAATTCCCAAATCGTTGGGCTAATTCAATGGCTAGGTTAATCATTGTTGATGTCGAAACTGGTGGAGGTACAGCATTATAAACACAGTTTTAGCCCCCTAACCGTAACTGGTGTTTGTGGAGATCGCCAACTTTAAAACCCCTAGTAAAAATTATTGGGGTCGATTTATCTAGCTAAAATTTCCTACTGAGATTGATAAATATCGTTACATTTTAGCCCCCACTTAATAGCATCCCCAATAATCAACTCAGCAGTTAAACAGGGTTGTCAGAGCGTTAGTGGACAAATTAAGGAAACTTTAAAGAAAGTTAAATTTTCTAATCTTTGTAGTCATTTCTCTTTAGCTATTGGACAATATAAATTATTAATTTTAAGGAGTTCACTATGGAATTTAACTCCCACGACTGGCCTACCCATAAACAAGGTGAAGTTGTCCGCCAACTAATACTGGATGCGTTGGACAGTCCAAAGACCAAGGAAGAATTGTCCAGTTTGTGCAATAAGAGCGTTAGACAAATCACTAGACATTTGCAACGTTTGTCCAGCGAAAATAAGATTTTGTCCAATGGCAAAGGGCAATTTGTCCGGCGGATTGCCGCTGGATTTTTACTCCTTTACGTTGGACAAATTTAGTCCAGCGTTGGACTTGACAGAAAAAAATTGTCATATAGAATCCCCTAAACGACAAGTTCCACAAAAAAATATTTGGGAGATTTAAAAAATGTCCATCGCTGGAAAGTCCAAACGTGACGTTGTACAACAACTGGAAAAATCCTACGGGGTAGCCCGGACAACAGTGTTCAATCGGCTGAAATATTTAGGCTATTCGTTGGACAAAGTTGATGATTTGTTCAGTTTGTCCGATGAACAAATGGCTGAACTTGATAACCTCCACCGCTGGATAAGTGATGGGGGCAGAATGGCCGATTATCCCAAACCAGGTCAATTGGCCATGGTCACTGATGAAGGGGAACTAGAACAGTTTGCGGAAGTGATTAATTTTGATGCCCTAGAAGGGGACGAGGAACTGGGTCATGCTGAGCTGATCCGGGCGGCCCAAAATCAAGCGGCGGGCATCTTAATTGCCCAGAATTTACTAACCGCTGAAATCCTCAAAAATCCCCAACATTTACCGGCGGATCTCCAAGCCCAGGTGGAGCAGTCCAAGGTGGCCATTGCCCCAAAGCCCCAGAATCCGCTAGTGGTGGCTTCCCAATGGATTACGAAGGCGAAGGCTTATCAGAGCAACCAGAATCATGGCCAACTGGCGGCCTAGGGGATGGGGACGAGTGGGATGAACAGGAGCTGGCCCCACCGGCCGGGGAAGCCTGTTATCGGCAACCGGAGATGGAAGGTCTGCTCCATTCCCTTTATTCCGCTCGGTCGGTGTTAGTGACATCGGGGGAAGGCATGGGCAAAACCTACTTGGTGCGCCAGGTGTGGGAACGGTTGTTAGCGGATGGGGTGACCTGCGCTTACTTTGAACCGGCAACTCCCAAGACCTTACTAACGGAGATCGCCGACATGGCCGGGGTCGATATCAAAAATCTGGAAGGACGGAGCAAAACGGTGGAAGTGCTTAAGCAAGAGTTAATCCAGTGGTTCAGCGTTAATCGGGCGGTGTTGATCTTTGACGATGCCCATTACCTGGAAGTGAAGTTTCGGCTTTGGCTCAAGAAGCTCAAGGATGTGGGGGTTCCCATTCTGTTGGCCGCCACCAATCCTCCTAGGACTGACCTGTTTATCTATGTCCCCCGCATTGAACTCAAACCCCTAGCGGAATACCAGATCCGGGACTTGATGGAAAAAGAAGCCATTGCCCTGGGGTCAGATTTAAGGCCCCACCAAATTGCCAAACTCCAGAGCCGAGCTGGGGGTAATCCCATGTTGGCTAAGCGGGCCATCGAGGAGGGTTTTTTGGGCATCCAAAACGAAGCTGGGGATCATGGCAGATACTTTGACATCACCCCCTTACTGCTCCTGGTGGGCATTGTCTTTATCTGCTATCGCTTCATTGGTTTGGGCACTGGTAATCAATCCCTCTATATCTTGGCGGGCATTGGGGGAGCGATTTTCCTTGGGGTAGCCCGACTTTCCTATTACTTGCCCAAGGAATCACGGAGGATTAGCAACTGATGCTTACCATTACCCATTTATTAGTAGGGGCGGCTTCCGTTGGCATGGCGGCCCAAACCACTAACCCCGTGCCCATTCTGATTGGGGCGATCGCCAGCCTGTTACCAGACATCGACATCAGCACCAGTCCCGCTGGTCGTGTTCTCCCGTTTATCAGCAGACCCCTGGAGCAAAGGTTTTCCCACCGCAGTGCCACCCATTCCCTGTTAGCTTCCATCACCTTAGCAACAGTCACCTATGGTCTTTGGTTTGCCATGCCGGTTATTCCCTTAGTAATCGTCCATGCCCTGAATATCGGTTACTTCGCCGGTTGGTTTCTGGACTGTTTCACCAAATCGGGGGTGGAAATGTTTTACCCGTTGCCTGCGGTGGTAGTGAAGATGGCAGGGAGAGCATAGGGCCATCAAATTGCTAGGGGAGTTATTACTTGGATCATAATCGCAGTGATGCACCGCCATCCTGAGCCTATACCGTTCTTCCTTCAGCAGACCCTTCCCCTCCCAAGGCTTGAGACATTGCGCCCCACACCGTTCACAGACCCAACTAACGGACTGCTTTTTGTCGAGGGCGATCTGACTCCAATTGGGGGGATAACGGCTATCTTTCATTCCAAGCCCCTAGTAATTTTTTAACACTTGCCCTTAACCCTTAGTAAAAAATTTGAGCCTAAAATGGAGCCGGTTGCCATGACAAATTGTCAGTGAACTGCATACGCAAATCATCATGGAACAAAACCCATGTAAAATCAGGTCTCAAAGTGCGTACTCACACAACCAGCTTATCAAACTGCTGAATCGTTAATTATTCAAACTTTCAAACAATCAAGCATGATTATTACCGTTGCCAGTTTTAAAGGCGGGGTAGGAAAAACAACCACAGCAGTTCATCTCTCGGCCTACTTAGCACTCCAGGGAGACACCTTGTTGATAGACGGCGACCCAAATCGGAGTGCAACCGGCTGGAGCAAACGTGGCTCACTTCCATTCAAGGTGGTTGATGAAAGGCAAGCCGCCAAGTATGCACCCAAGTATTCCAACATCGTGATTGATACCCAAGCTAGGCCGACGGATGAAGATCTGGAAGCCCTTGCTGATGGCTGTGATCTGTTGGTCATCCCTTCCACGCCAGATGCCCTCGCCCTCGATGCCCTGATGCTAACGATTGAGACATTGCAAAAACTGGGAAATAATTGCTTTCGGATTTTGCTAACCATCATTCCCCCCTACCCATCGAAAGATGGTGATGAAGCTCGACAGTTACTAACTACTGCGGGATTACCCCTATTTAAAAGAGGGATTAAACGCTATTCCGCCTTTCAGAAAGCATCCCTAAACGGTGTCGTTGTTTCTGAAGTAACTGATTCCAAGGCCGGCATTGCTTGGTCAGACTACAAAGCCGTTGGCAAAGAAATTATTGAGGAAATTTTGATATGAGCAAATTTAAAGGAATTTTAGATAGCCATAAAAAACCTAGTCAAGCAGAAGCCCCCGCTAAATCGAAAACAAAAGGCAAGCGTAGTGATCCAGACTATGAACAAGTCTCTGCCTATATCCGCAGGGAAACCTATAGGAATGTCAAAATTGCCCTGCTCCAAGAAGCAGAAAAACGAGACTTCTCCGATCTAGTTGAAGCTCTGTTATCTGAATGGTTAAGTAATCAGTGAAGCGAGTACGCAAGTTACCGAATAAACATAATCCCTAAAGTCTTGACTGAATAGACTTTACGCAAAGCATCAATTACTCGATTACTTGCATACGCAAAAAAGCAGGTTATTTTGCTAGGGGTTTGTGTTAACTCCACTAATCCGGTGCAAATCCTCTGGGCCAAATGACCAGGGCAATAGTTCAGTCATTGATAGGGGCCCAGTGGGGGTCATAATTTGCAGTTCCTTGCCCCCATGCTCTAGCAAAACCTGACGGCAACGGCCACAGGGAGCAAGACAGTTATCGTCACTATCAACACAGACCACTGCCACTAAACGGCCTCCTCCAGTACCGATCAAATGAGAGACCAAACTACACTCGGCGCAAAGAGTTAAACCATAGGAAGCATTTTCGACATTACAACCAACAACAATTCGTCCATCATTCACTAGCCCTGCGGCCCCAACCGAAAATCGGGAATAGGGGGCATAGGCATTTCGTCTCACCTCAATGGCAGATCGATGTAACCGCTCCCAACAAATATCAACCATTGGCAAAATCCCATGATTATCTATCGGTGACTCTACTGCACTTTCAAGCTACCCAACAATCTCAAAAAAATTACTAGGGGTTTCGAGAATAAAAGGGATTCTTTCAATGTAATCAGAAACCATTTATGGCAACTGACTAAACATCCAAAAGTTCAAGTACGCAAATAAGCAGACTCAAGAAATAATCAAAGTCATTGTAAACAGGGCTTTTACCCAAATACTCAGTAATTCGCATACGAATCAAGCTACAAATTCAACTAGGCGAAAGTTCAGTTTATCCAACAAAGATCGGCTAACAGTCTCCAAAAATTACTAGGGGTTTAGGTGCAAAGCAATCTGCACCAGTTCGGCGAAGATAGTTAACTGATCGCCGTTGTCAGGATCAGTACATTACACAGACTTACCAAGGTATTGCAGAATGACGGTTACATCCAGTTTTTTCCTATCCCATTCCTGCACCACATCAAGCTTATCCTTGGGGATATAGGCAGAGCGTTTAACCCGTTTTCCCTTTATCTCCAGCTCATAGTGGTAATAGTACTGCTCATAGGATTTTTTGCCCCTTGAGGTCTGTTTTTCGCAATAGTGCAATTGGATGTAACCACTACCTTGGCCCCTGGTGCGCCGTTTGAATTTTATTTTCACCCTGGGGGTCGGAAATAAGGGAATAGAGATAGAGGACTCGCTTAAGGGCAATACTGGCTTGTCCTGGGGTAACGGTTCTGCCAGCCAGTTTTCGGGCTTTAATTCTGCCGGGGGTATTGGTGGGGACAGTACAGGACTGGGGGCTAAGGCCTGAAACCAGTGGGAAGGATAACCCTGAATCAGGGCATAGGCTGTTGCGCTTAACTGTGAGCCATTGGGTATTAGCCCGTTGCTCCTGAACCATTGCTCCAATTTGTTCGACCCAGCTTGACAGTAGGTGCCCAAACAGGCAGTGGGGGTAGGAAACAACAAACAATCTTTCCCTGCGGTGGCCCGCTCCCAGCTCCGCCGCCGAGACAATTTCAACTTCGCCCTGATAACCAGCCATTCGGAGTCCGCCAAAGATTGCTCTAAGGCCTCGATGGATAACTCCCAGGGGTTGCTCAATGACGACAAATGGGGGATGGCACTGGGCAACGATGCGTAACACTTCCCGAAAGAGGGCTGATTCAGGATGGTGGAGGCCTGTTTTGGTTCCTGCGCTACTGGTGCCGGTGCAGGGGAAACCGGCGGTAACAAGGTCAAATTGCCCTGGGCTTGGGTGGTAGTCCCTGATGTCGGCGTGGATGGGGATATGGGGCCAGTGGTCTTGGAGGACGGTATGACAGTCGGGGTCGATTTCAACAAACTGAGTTGTTTGTATTTTTCCTCCGGTTTGTTCTGCGGCCAGGGTGAATCCGCCACATCCGGCAAAGAGATCGAGGTGTCGAAGTTTTCCATGAGTAAAACTCCTTTTCATATTGAGGTTTGCAGTTTAGTTAAAAAAACAGGTCAAACAGGAACCGGGGGCCCGGTATCAAGGAAAGAGCAGAAGGTTGCCAGGATGGTGGAGCGTAAACGCTGGGGCAAAGTGGGCAAATAGTCCTCGGCAAAGGATTGCCAACCCACGGCTTGGATAATTTCCACCACTTCGGCGATCGCCTCTGGAAGGTGAATACCCAAGATTTGAATGACTT
Source organism: Synechocystis sp. PCC 6714 (assembly GCF_000478825.2). Lineage (NCBI taxonomy): Bacteria > Bacillati > Cyanobacteriota > Cyanophyceae > Synechococcales > Merismopediaceae > Synechocystis > Synechocystis sp. PCC 6714. The sequence goes on from NZ_CP007543.1 coordinate 41,744, forward strand.
CCGGTGGCAAACCATCCAGGTGGGAACTGAGCCTTATAGGAGACTTATAAGAGAAGGTTCTCAGTTCACTTGTATGCAGTAATGCCTTAGTGACTTGAGTGAGGGTAGCCCCGGCATTGGTGAGGACATCGGTAACATTACGGCGGGAGCAACCCAACTTTTCCGCAATGGCTTTGCCCGTGGTTAATCCAGAGCGGATTGCCTCGACAATATTCCAGCGGGCCACCTGGGAACGATCGCCAGCTTGGGGGGTAATTTCAAACCCGTGGAGGCAAACATAGTCTGCACCAAACTCTTTCACCCAGCCTAGATCATGGATGGCGTTTCTATTGGGGTCACCGGTGATGACGAAATGGGTAAATTGCTGGTGGGGGTAACGGTTAGCCCGTTGTCGCCCCAAGTTTTGCAGAACTTCTTTCTGGGAGCGGCGGTGGTAATATTCCTCAAAATCTGCGGGTTGTCCCCCCAGGGCGAGGAATTCGGCTTTGATGGCCCCTAGGTTCGGCAGAGGTAAGCCAGCGGTGAGCATTTGGGATTGCCCCTCAAACTGGTTGCTGCCCCGACTATCTCGATACCATTGCCCCTCCGCCAATAGTTTCTCCAATTGGGATTTGTAGGTGAGCAGAGGCATAGGGCCATAGGCCTGGCATAACGCCTTTTTAACCACCAGGGCTTTTTCTATCGCCTGGTCACTGGGCTGAGAGTTACCCCACCCCGGCAGAACAATCTGCACAACCTTGAGATTCTTAAAGGGCTTTTCCGTTTTGCGCTTAATCACCTTAACTTCCTCCGTTGGTACTTTGAGCAAGCAGGCAAAATCCGTCCCATTGTTGGTGGCATCGAGGGCAATCACATAATCAGCCTCCCGAATGGGGGCCAGCTCCTGACGGCGATCGATGGTGAGAATAAGGTTATGGGGGAAAAGTTGGATCTGGGCTGAGGCTTGGCCATGGAGGCAATGGAGCAAATGGATTAAGCCATTACTGGGCAATTCCCTCAGTTTTTCCTCCGTAATAGCAAAAGCCTCTGATAGCGCATATTGATTACTGCGGCGGAACTGGCCCTTGAGTTTGGCAGTTTCCTTAGCCGTTAAACCCTCAAAAGCTTTCTGATTATCCTTGAACGTAGCCAAGGCTGGGGTTTTAAAGACATCAAATAAATCCCGTTCCCTTTGCTCCAACAGGGCAATTAGTTCCCCCAATAGGTCTTGGTCAAGATGGCCAGCATTGTCCAGAACCTCAGCGGTATCCATGCCCAACTTGGGAGCGTCAGCCATTAACTTTTCTAGCAGAGTAGTTATTTCATCGAGAATATTTTTCTGGGCATCCGATAAGTGGGAATGGCGACGGTGGTAGGCAATTTCCTGATCCAGCCCCCTAATATCGGTGTTGATAGCTTTGGTGGGTTGTTCCTCCGCCGGTTCATCCCAAATAACCACCGTGAGTTCATTTTCTTCTTGGGGAGGTATCTGGCTGGGGTGACAACGGATAATTTGACTTTGTAAAGCTAAGCGTCGCTGCTGGCGGAACATACCGGGGTCAGTGCCACAGTAGCTAAAAGCTGGGCAGGAGTGACAAATGGGATTATGTTTACCGCCCTGGTGGGGGTTATAGCCCTTTTCCGCTACCTGGTTAAACTGCCTAGAACGAATACAGTTGGCCGCTTCCTCTAGTTCCCCATGGGGAAAATACCTGTCCCCGTGGCGGGTCGGCATAGCTTGAATGGTGCTTAAAGCTTCCACCTTGGGGTCACGGTAGGAATGGGAAGCCAGATAAATTTTGATTTCCCGCTCTGGATTCAATTTTTCCAGTCGATGTAAAAGGGCCTTAGCCAGGGGCACAATGGCATGGGACTTACCATCCCCCGTCCAGGAAGCATCCAGAACGTAGCGATTTTTTTCCAGTTGTTTAACTAAGGCATTGACCCGGTCTCCGGTGAACAGCTCCCCATCAATAACAGGGGCACCAAAGCCCTGGGGTTTAAGCCGTTTGACTTGTTTAGTAATCCAATCCTTGAACTCTGCAACGGCGGATTTTAGCCCAGGCACATCGGCAAAGGCTTCCTCCGGGGAAATCAGTCGGATGTTGGCAATTTGTTCCGGGCTGATTTCGTCAATGTCCCCCACGGATTTGTTGTGGCCCTGGCCCCAATCCGCCACATCTACTAGGTAACCCTGGGACTCTATAGCTTTTAGGGTTTTTGTATAAAATCCCATCACCGAAGAATTCTTTTCCATCCCTGCATCAGGGATTAAGCAAAACCTAAATGGACTAGAGAATTTCCTCGAGTTCGACGGGGGTAAGGTATCCGACGGCTCCGTCGGGGTAGGCTCTTTTGTTCCAAAGCTCGACGGCGTACTCCACTCCGTTAATAGTTTCTTGCTTTCCGTGAAGATAGTCCCAATCTTTTGCCCATTCATGGTGGGAAACAAACAGATACCAAGCATCTTGAAAGCAAACTGGGCTGATATCTGTACTGGAAATGAGTACTCCGTCTGTGTATCCTTTGTAGTTTGCCCAGTCAAAAAAGTCGCAAAGCTCATCATAGTGCTTTGCCATACACTGGAAAGCTTTAAATACTCGTTCTTCGTAAGTTTGCATAATTGCTCTTTGACATAATCCTCAATTTGTTTTAATCGGGCTGGATAACGTTTGATTGTAGTCATTCCCGCCGCCCCCTCAAACCCAACTACGGGAAAGTTCAATCTCTGAGCGGCGGACGGAGCTTTGTACTCCGGTCCTTCACAAATGCCGATATGGGTAAAGTCTGTCCAGTTCTCGGGGAAAAATATCCCAAAGGGAGTGCCCCCATCTTCTAGATTGGGCTTGAGCCCACGATTAGCACTAGATATGGCTGAGTATTTTCGGTTGAGGTCGAGGGGGACATTTAGTCGGAGATTGGTTAGGTATCCTCCAATGCCGGGAATAGCAATTAGAATCCCATCGGCTGGGTTGTTTAACCCGTTGCCATAGCGATTGACCCCAGGCAAGTTTACATGGGCTGTATGGCTTAATTTCTGCCACTTTTTCACGCTACGACATCGGGCAATAACCTCTGGTAATATCCCGCGCCCTTCTAGATAGGAGCGATCTTCATCAGTCAAAGTCAATTGGTCAAGGATGGCTTTATAGCCCCTATCCCGTTGCTCTGGGCTGAGACATTTTTCTCGGATTTGCCGCTCAATCTCCTGATTTCTGGCTTCCCGTTCCGCTTTCCTCTTTTCCCAGGCTTGCCGGTCAAAATCATGATCTTGGCGAGGGAAATAAACACCCCATTGCCCATCACTGGTTGTCTTGACATAACGGTAATTGGGGGCCCCATCCCCGTCGGGGAAAGTCATGCACAGCACCCCACCATCGGCAATCAGGCGGCAATTGCCATTGGTTTTAGCGCAGACTGGGCAAGGATTGTGGCGGCTGGTGGGTTGAAAATTACTTTGCCCAAAGCTGGAATGGTTGGAGCTATTGACCAGAAGGGGGGAGAATGCGCTAGAATATCCAATGAATGGAGTCTTAGAATAACTCATGCGTGGAGCCTCCTAATACTTCATGCGTGTGTCTTGGGCATACTCCATTTCTGAAGCTTCCTTCCCTTTGGTTGCTTCTTGCTCTCCCAAAAAGAGCACAAGAACCGACTATTTCTAGATACGCATCCTTTCTTAGGACAACTGCATCAGACCTGGATTCCCGTCGCCGGCAAGCAAGAGGGAATTTGGGTCTTTGGTTGTTTTGGGGAACTACAGGATGCGGCTGACCTTGCCGCTGAGTCATTTCAAACCTCTAAATACTGGATGGTTAATGTTCTCAACGAAACCATACTCCCCTGCATACCTAGGCTTATTGGTGCAGTGGTGGGGAGCCATGACATTAGTGACGCTGCGGAATTAACCTCACATTGTAGATTGCTTTGAGAGTATTGTGATAATTTCAATCTTGAAAAATTAATTTAGGCTCTGGGGCATTGTTAATGCTTTCTACTCCGATGTCCGTTGCCACAGTCTGGAAAATTGCAAAATTGGCAAAATGTTGATAGGGGTTAAACCTACCAAATTAGGGCCAGCCCACTAGTGAGGACTTTTTCTGAAACGTTCATCGGTATTGGTAGTTTGGCCCACTGCTTTGGGTATGGCTCAATTTATTGAGGTGTTGAAAAAAGCCTTTTCATACTGGGGGCATAGTTATCTGTAGCGACCCGGAATCATCAGTGTGGGACCAAATTAAATGGAACTATCGAGAGTCGAAAGGAAGTAAAGAAAAGGTTCCTTTTCTTTACTCTAATTATGGCAATTAAAATTCAACTGCAAACCTTTATCCTGTCAGCCAATTAACTCACTAAATTTATCAAAATTAAGATATACTTCCCCTCAATGAGTTTGTTAACTAAACCCATGTCGATTGGCTAGGTCCGTATATGAACCAATGACCAAATACTGACTGCTGGAGCAACAATATCAACTGATGGTTGGTAAAATTTATAGTTGCAGATAATGTGGTCCTAACCCGATGATTGCGGGTTGCTACAAATATAATTCCTTCGCTCCTCCGCCGAATTCTTAAATTCTCATCAATGTAAGTAATTTCTAGAAATGGAATTCTACCCTCTGGCAATCAATTGGATACAAATTTTCTTGAATCTGGTTTTAGAGTAGCAATGCCTATTGATTTTTGAGTAGGAATAATTATTTCGCCGTTATCATAGCTGATTTGGGATTTTTTTTGCCATAATAATATTGATTCTAGGTAGAGTTGATCATACCATTCTCCCTCTGGAGTTATTTACTCAGTGGAAATAATGCGCTCTAAAATTACGTTTAAATTACTCCTGATCCGGTAGAAGATTAGATAACTGCCAAAGGTTATTCATCTATGTTGATGATTGCCGGAAATGTTAAAAGATAGGCTATAGGGCAAAAAATAACACTAATGGAGAAATCAACAGATTATCTGACAGGTGTAATTGAGCGTATTACGTTCCATTCCGAGGAAACTGGGTACACTGTGGCTCGTCTACAAATGCCTAGGGCTAAGGAATTAACGACGGTGGTGGGGAATTTTGCCAATATCCAGGCGGGACAAACCCTGAAATTAGAAGGCATTTGGAAAGAACATCCTAAATATGGTTCTCAGTTCCAGGTCAATAATTACCACGAAACCAAGCCAGCTACGTTGACGGGCATTGAAAAATACCTGGGCAGTGGCTTGATCAAAGGGGTGGGGCCGGTGACAGCGAAAAGGATTGTGGCCCATTTTGGCTTGGAAACCCTGGAAATTATTGAAGAGCAAACAGAGCGACTGATAGAAGTACCAGGCATTGGCAAGAAACGGGTCAGGATGATTCAAAGGGCATGGGCGGAACAGAAAGCGATTAAAGAAGTGATGCTTTTCCTCCAGGGCCATGGGGTATCCACTACCTACGCAGTCAAAATTTATAAAGAATATGGGGATGATGCAATCCGGGTTGTGACCCATAACCCCTACCAATTGGCGGACGATATTTTTGGTATTGGTTTTCTAACGGCGGATAAAATTGCCCAACAGGTAGGCATTGCCCCCACGTCCAAGTTTCGTTATCGGGAAGGAATTCTCCATACCCTTGGGGAAGGGGCGGAACAGGGCCATTGTTATCTCCCCCAACCAGAATTGATCAAAGCGGCGATCGCCAAGTTGAGTACGGAGGAATATGAAGCAACGGCAGAGGCATTACTAGCGGTAATTGAGGAAATGGTGGCAGTGCAGGATTTGATACGAGAAATATTAAGTGAGGAGGAAATATTGCTATTCAACCCCACTTTCTATCATACGGAATGCAAATTGGCCGGTTATGTGAAGCAAAAGTTAGTCAATGGCCAAATTATTGACATAGATAGGGTAAAAACCTGGATTAACCGTTATACAGACAAAAATGAACTGGAATTATCTAAACAACAATATACCGCTGTCTTATTGGCGGCTACGACGGGAGTAATGATTCTCACGGGTGGCCCTGGGACGGGCAAAACCTTTACTACCCGCACCATTGTTGCCCTTTGGAGAGCGATGGGTAAAAAGATTGGCTTAGCGGCTCCCACAGGTAGGGCGGCTCAAAGATTAGGGGAAATGACGGGATTAGAAGCAAAAACATTGCATCGTTTGCTGGAATTTGATCCTAATACCATGGGCTTTAAGCGTAATGAAAATAATCCTTTACCCTTTGATGCGGTGATTGTGGATGAGTCCTCTATGTTGGATTTATTCCTATCCCATTCCCTCCTCAAAGCTATTTCTCCCAATACCCAATTGCTATTGGTGGGGGATATTGACCAGTTACCTTCTGTGGGGCCCGGTAGTGTGTTGGGGGATTTGATTGCTTCAGAGCAGATAACCATGATCAGGTTAAACCAAGTTTTTCGTCAGGCGGCGGCTATTGCCATCATTCGCCATGCTCATCAAATTAACCGGGGTCAATATCCGCCAATGGAAGCCATTTCTGATCGGCCCCAATCAGATTGTCTTTGGCACAATGGCGGCACAGAACCAGACCATGGGGTGCAATTAATTGGGGAATTGTTAACGGATTTTATTCTGAAACAAGGTTTTAATCTCCTTCAGGATGTCCAGGTATTGTGTCCTATGCAACGGGGAATAATTGGTGCTTGCAATTTGAATGCGGTGGTGCAATCTATCTTGAATCCGTCCCAGGATAACAAACCCCAACTGCAACGGGGAAGCACTATTTTCCGCCTTGGCGATCGGGTTATGCAACTAAAAAATGATTATCATCGAGAAGTTTTTAATGGTGACCAGGGTACTATCACTGCCATTGATCGGGAAGAACAAATATTGACTATTACTTATGATGACCGTCCTGTAGATTACGATTTTGCTGACTTAAATGAAATTGATTTGGCTTGGGCTATTAGCATTCATAAAAGCCAGGGTTCCGAGTATCCAGTGGTGATTTTGCCGTTGTATATGCAACATTTTCTGTTACTAAGCCGTAATCTTTTCTACACTGGTCTAACCCGTGCGAAGCAGTTGGCTGTGGTGATCGGTGCTCAAAAGGTGATCGGTTATGCTGTCCGACAACAAAAAGAGCGTTATCGCTATACTAGGCTTGCGGATAGATTAGCCATTTCTTCATAATATTGGTAATTATAACAATGCTAATCAACCAACTATAGGTCAACAGCGATTTACACTTTCTTTATGAGGACTGTGGGACTGGTTGAGCTTTTTCAGATACCGTTAAAGAATATTGAGATGAATATTAATTACCCTCAAAACCATAAATTCCCAAACGAATAGTGAATGACCCAGATTTTGTTTTTCCACCGCATTAACCTGGTCTTTAATAGATTGTAAATTAAAGGGTTTAATTTTCCTGCCAGTGTAAATGCCGACTCCTACCGGTACATAATGGGAGGCAGTATAAATGCCGGAATTATTAACTGCTTGCTGTACTTCAGCCGGGCTAGAACGATAAATCTGCACAACTACTTCGTCAACTATTCCTTGTTTAACCCACCTTAGCCAATCTTGGTTATATTCTCTCAAGGAAAATTGATAGGGATTAGGGGAAAGACTTAGTTCAAACTCTGGATTTTTAGTCTTAATATGTTCATGCACTTTAGTGGTGAGGGCAGTTAAACTACGGCGATAATCCCCAAATTGCCTGGGCACAGCCCAGTGGTCATCGAGTTGAATACCGGCTAGGGATTTTTCCTTAAGAATGTCATCTATGTGGCCAAGAATGTAGGCTTCCACTTCCGGGTGACTGGGATCCAACCAAACCATGGGAATGCCATGATTTTCTATAACCTGCTCACCATTGGGCATAGTTAACAACCAATCTGGATTGTTTTTGGCAACAGAATCAAATTGGGGCAACATTAACCCGTATTCAAACCAAGCATAGGGTTTTAAACCCTGACGGCGGGATTCCCTAGCCATGGAACCAACGGCATTGGGAAATGGCAATTTGGGAATTAAATCCCCCCGTTGTCGTGTGGGATAAAGTTGCCCCCGTAAGCCATAAACGCTGAAATAAACTCGGTCGTAGCCTGATTTGGAAATGTGATGCAGGGTTTCATCCAGTAGGGTGCTGTAGGTTAACCCCATGGTGCCCACATCGGTAAGCCACACCCCTTTCATCTTGTCCGTTTCTTTAGCAGTCCGAGTCGGGGCACGGTGACAGACCGCCAGTAGCAGGACAATGCCGACAAATAAAGCCGGCCATTTGAGCGATTCGAGTAATTTTTTCATCTAGGCGATCGCCATAACGGGATAGATTACACGACTTGACATAGTTCAGGGAACTCTAAGGAAAACATGGGGCTTTCTCAAATGGGATACGGCCATGGCCATAACTGAATTAGCTCTTGCCGTTTGGTTGCAAAGCCACCGGTAATTTTCCTAAATCACCAGTTTGTTCTATCTCCTCAACAAAAAGATAGAACAAAAGCTTTTCCACCTGCTGTTCTTCCAGCAATAGCTCCAATTCCGAAGGTCCAGGAGTTGGTAATGGTAATGTTTCTTGCGAAGCATCGACCCTTTGAATCTGAGATGGTGGTTCATTGCCATCTTCTGAATCATGAACGCCATTGACAATGATGATGCCCTCATTGATGGTGGTATTGTTTACTGGGCTTGAAGCTGGGGTTGCTTCTGGAAGAGCCGGTGTATCCTGCGGAATATTTGCCGGGGGGGGTGAAGATGCTTGTTCGTTAGGGGGATTAGCTACTGACTCAGGTACTTGCGCTGGTTTTGCTAGCACCTTCGGAGGAACCACATACTCCATAACGCCCGTGGTCATCACCTCCCGCTCATATAACCCTAACAGAGCTAAGGCTTCACTGAAATCAGTTATATCGGCCAAACTCATAGTCATCCTCCAGCAAATTATCATCATCAGCGCCGGGTTCCAGCAGCTCCTGCTGTTGCTCGTCGTGCATTTGGGTCAGGGTCATGCGGGCCCGTTGGAAAAAGCGATTGACTTTCTCCTTATGGCTTTCGTCGTAGGAGCGTTGGGTGTCTTTCCCCAGGGGGAATGATATGCCCATAGCTACAGAGGCGGCACTGGTGATGGCAGAAATGCCCACAAAAAAGAGACTAATGCCTAATTGATCCCATTGACCCGTGGCAAACTTAGTCTGAAAACTGTTGACTCCCAAACTAACTAGTTCCAGACCATTGCGGACTTCCACTGTCGGTTCACCGCCCCCAAGCCGCCAAAAGGGACGAACTTCCACAAATGTTTTGCCATATTGTTGCGGGGCCACTTGCTTAAGGAACATCAGGTCGTTGCCCAGAGTTTGACGCTCCAGTTTAAAGTCCTGCAGTTGTTGCCCTAATTGTTGGAGTTGGTCTTGCTGCTCCGCCTGGATGCGATTCGCCCTGATACAAAGGGGTAACTGTTCTATTGGCACTGTCATGGGCTGGGATTGGCTGCTGAAAGTACCATACAAACGAACGTAACGAGACTGGAAACCCTTTTCCTCCATCGCATTGCTGCGAGGCATAGCTTCCAATTCCTGCCGTCCCTCTTCACACTTGGCAATATCCGGGTGAAGATTGGTCTCTGCAAACTGCAAATTTTTTTGTTTAGCCCCCACAATATTATCCAATGCATCACCAGCCGCTATCTGGGCCAAAGCTGATTGGTTGTTAATCACCTCCATGCCAATGCCTGTGGTAACCGTTTGCAATATGTTCAGGGGAATGAGACCAAAGACCAGGGCGGCGATCGCCAATTTCCAGCGACCTTTATGACCATGGGCCACAGCGGTGGATAAAGCATTACTGGAGGCAAGAACTGGTATGGAGAGGAGAACTGCCATGCCCAGGGCGGGTAAAAAGAAGAGAGATTTAAAGGCAAAGAAGAAAACCGGCAGGTTACCCACCGTATCAATCCAGTTGCTAGTGGTCATTACCACTGCAGTAGCTTTGGCTGACTTTTTCAAATCAGGAGTGACATGGTAATGCCCATGGAGGGAATCGGGATGAACATAGGTAAAGCCTGGCACTAGCTTCTGCAACTGCTCAATTTTGCCTCGGAAAGTCTGGGCGTGGTTCTGCTCCTGCTGCAAAATATCAGGATTACGAGCTTTCTCCACTAAATCAGGGCGGTTCGTTTTCAGCCATTGGATCAAGTCCCGCACCTGCTGGCGATCGCCGTCAGTGATCAGAATGGCATCCGTGTTGATGGTCATATAAATGTAGAGTTAAGTTACCAATAAAGTCTCGGGGATTCAATCGGTGCGGTGACTCCACCTGCAATGGGGACAAATATAAAATTGTCACATGGTCTATGTCAGTCCCCCCAAGCCCCAAATTAGGGGGATGTCCACATGGAAAAAAAGGGAATAATACGATTATTCAATTCAGATAACTGCAGGGAAAAGATATTCCAGAGCAAGAAAGATAATTTCCCTTTGATATTAGCTTTAAGACCGTAATTTAGTTTTTGTCATAATATGTTCTAGCTCATCTAAATAGCGGCGATTATTCCGTCCGAAGGCAATGCCAAAATTATTCATAATTAACAGAGCCACGGCCAAATCGCTTTCATAGTAGCCGGCGTAAAGCACATAAAATAGCATCCCCACCAAATGGTCAATGGTTACAGTATCTTCAATTATTTCCGCTTTACTAGGGGGAGGAGAAGTGTAAACAACGCCCAAGCCACCGGTATTTGCTGCCTTAAAAAATAGGGTAGCTAGGAAATCATCAAAATCGCTGATTTGATCACAAATAACCGTGGGGGTCGATTCATTTTTAACAAAATAATCCCTCACCTGGGCATCAAGCACTGCAAAATTAAAATTATTGAAACCCTCATCTACTTCTTTAAGAATGTCCCAAATTTCTGGAGATACATCAAAAATAATACTTAATAGTTTCAGATGCCAAGAGTAAAAATTCTGCTCGCTTTCTGCTAATCGCTGTAGGCATTCTTTGGCTTTATCTGTTACCTTGATTTTTTTACCAAGGATACTAGAAAGCTTAGATTCAATTAATGCTTTGAAATCAGTCATAGTGTCTGTTTATTTGCTTACTTACCACCTTTGCATTAAAGCAATTGGGTAGAAAATAGTTTTTCTACAGAAGGGGAAATGGATAGCTCCCTCTCCCCTTATGGATTTATTGCTTGAGCAAGCAGAGGGAAAATTGCCGAATCCATTTTTTGGGAATCAAACCATTTTGACCAGTAAGAAGATGCCTCCGTATGGAAAATGGCAAAGAAAATCTATTTTCATATTTCAGTAGGCGATCGCCATGGTCAAAGACCGTAGTAATACCCGGAGTGGCATCAGCAAGCTGCTTGAGGAGCTGTAAACACCGAGAAGTTTGGGGGTAATCAAGGTCAGAAAGCAATAACGTACTCCCTGGAGCCATATTGTTCATCAAAAACTGCATGTTCTGCTTAAACGCGCCTAAATTAGCTCTATAAATCTCATTCAGACAGTTTTGAATAATAATAAGTTGGCTATTTTGAATATTCCATTCAGCTGGGAAAAGGGCATGGCGTTGAGCTAAGTTTAAAGGATGACCTTCATATTTGTAAGTAATATTAGGAGCTAGATCCGCCATTAGCCTTGCAGTTATTTGACACGCGGAGCGCCATTGATGAACATTAAGGTCATAGGAAATTGCTTTTAAAGAAGAAGCAAATCGTAATTTTTGACGATAGGTTGCTAAAGCGGCTGCTTCCGGCATGGGCCCAGAACCCAATAATGTGACTTGTAAATTGCGTTGGCGGAGTAAATGAGCAACGTAATGGTGCTGACTTGCTAAGGACAAGTTGTGATGGGTTTGTTGAACATAGTAGGGGTAATAGGTGAGCAAGTAAGCTGCTTGAATCTGGGGCTGTCCATAGTCAACCTGAACGTTATTGGTGCGGTAGCGCTGGCGAAGTTCTTTAACGGCTGGTTGTAATCCAGATAAAAAACTAGGCATGCAGCGGAAATTTTGGCCATAGGAATCCATCACTATAGGCAATAGTGCATCGTACATATTTATTTTTAAATCAGTGGAGAATTATTGAATAAAGCGGAAGGTTAAATTAATGCGAGGCTCAACAAATTTCTTTGTTTTAGGGATTTGGTGAAGCCAATATTCTTGAGTGGTGTCCAACATCAGCAATATTGAGCCAGAAGTTAATATCAACTCGACCTTTTCAACGGTGGGATCTGTCTTGTGTTTGAGGAGAAAGCGACGGGTGCCTCCAAAACTAACCGAAGCAATGGGATAGTCTTTTTTAAGTTCTGGTTCATCGTCAGCGTGCCAACTGACTCCATCTGCTCCAGTGCGATAAAAATTCAATAGTACAGAATTAAAAGTTGCCTTTGCTAGGGTCTCTGCTTTGGTCTTGATTGCTTGCAATAGGGGTATCCATGGTGTTGGTTCCATGGCAATGCCAGAGTAGGTGTAACTTCGTTCTGGGTCACCATACCAAGCAGTCAAGCGGGGCAAGGGTTGGGACTTGCCGAAGAGAATAATTGAATCTTGTTGCCAACAAATTTCTTTTTCTAGTCGATCATAGTAACGAGAAGCTTCAACATCACTGAAGATAGAGTGATAAAGTTGTAAATGGCCATCGGGGATAATGATTTCTTCGGGAGAGCTATTGGGATAAATATCAAAAAGGCTGAGTTGTTTAATCAAAATCTTTTACCCTCGTCGCCACAACTTTAAGTTATCACTGCAATAGAAAAAGCCTTTTCCAAAAGCTCCATCAATCCGTAAGTTATCAGAGAAGCCCATACTTTTGTTACCTCAAAACCTGGAGATACAGTTCTTCGGGGTGTCCATTACTAAAAAAGCTCGTCATAGTGGAGGAAAACCAAGCCCAATCTTGGCTTTCACTGATATACCAGTAACCGTCAAATTCGGGTTCCTGGCGGCGAAAGCTCAAGTGCAAACCTGGAAATTTCTGGGCACTAAAAATCAACTGAAACTTAGCTCCGTCATTAGGTTCAATACCCAAGCGTGTCTTAGCTAATTGGGTTAAAACAATATTTGTGCCCGCCACAAAGGGTTCTGCCATGACTCCCAAATTAGGAGCATCAAAGGCCCAAGTGCGACCGAGCCAGTAGGGTTCAATGGTGAATAAACTGTTGTTGATGCAAGTAGTCATTTTGTCTTTTCTAATTCTATTGATTCGGCAATTATTTTTATATCTCACTGCTAGAAATCAGTTTTTCCACTGACTTCTTAACTGTTTATAGTCAATCAAAGTAAGGTTGAGACGGCTAAGGTCTTTACCAAAGAGGCTTTTAGCTCCGGTCAGTGTCTTACTTTCAATTAAATCAGCTATAACTGTGAAAAATCAATGTTTTCTAGCTGGTCATAGGGAATATGGTGGAATTCAGTAAATCCTTCATCTTTACTAGGAGGGGATTTTTCTAGGGCCATGGCATAAATCTCAATCACATCTTCGGGAACCTGTCGCAGTCTATTTTTATTCCTTTGGCAGCAAACTTCCAATGGCGTTTGTAAATACCAGCCAATAATCTTCAAGTCATCCAATTTTTTTAAGCTGTCCAATAATTCTGAGCGCCAAGCTTTTTCGGCATTAGTGGCATCATAAATAATCTCTTTTCCAGCGGCGATCGCCTGGGCAATTTGAGTAGAAATCTCCCTATTGATTAATGCCCAATCTCCCTGGGTTGCGGCATCTCCAAATAAATCCTTCCTAATTTGGTCAGTGGAAATTATCTGGCTTTGGGGTATGGCTTGATGGAGATGGGCCGCCAGGGTGGATTTCCCACTGGCCGGACAACCGATTAAAACATGAAAAACAGATGTCATTATTGCGGCATTGCTTTGTTATTGATCGATAGCCCGCACTTGAATGTAGAGTTTTTCAGGATGACCGCCCGGGAAAAAGTGCAGGGTAGCAGGGCATAACCAACCCCGATCGCCAAAGTCAAGGTTTTGATAATCATTGCCAGCGTCCACTACTTTGTACCAGTAACCTTCATATTCTGCCTCTTGCCGCTCGAAACAGGCGTGATAACTTGGAAATCCCTCGGCACTGAAGATTAGCTCGAATTGACTGCCTTGTTCTGTCTCCAATGTCAATTCCCTCTGGACAATGGCGCTCAAAATGGCGTCAGCCCCGGAAACAAAGGGTTCCCCCAATAGACCCACTTCGGCTGCATCAAACGCCCAGGTGCTTCCGGTCCAATAGGGGTTAATGGTGAAAATACTATTCATGTCTGTCTGCTTCTCCGTGAAAAATTGCGAGTTCTGGTGAATGGATTACTACGGCTGGTTCCGAGCACGGGAAGAATGGAGCTTTTTCCGCAGGGCTTGGAGGCGGGCTTTTTGTCGCCGCACCTTTTTGGGAGCCCCTGCACTCTTTTTTTGCTCCTGTTTTTGAGACTGCCAGTGTTTTAGTTGCATGGTGGATGACTTAACTCAGCATCTGCTTTTTAGCATGGCATTAGACAACCCCTTTTCTTGATTTTTTATTCAGTACGAATTTTAAAAACACCGTATACTCCTGGTGATCCAAGGGAGTCTTGCTGGCAATTATTACCGTAGCGAGTTTTAAATCAGTTAATTTCTCCTACGAGTCGAGACACTGAAGCTGGAATTCTAAAAAAAGTATTAAGAACTGTTTCCAATCAATTAATTTCTCCTACGAGTGGAGACGAATCATGACTACATTAACCTTTGTTCAATCTCTAGTTTCCAATCAATTAATTTCTCCTACGAGTGGAGACTCAAAGTAAAAAAGAAAGATCGAATATTCCTAGAAGACGGGTTTCCAATCAATTAATTTCTCCTACGAGTGGAGACTACGGAATGTGAACATAGTAGTGCCGTGGGCGACTACGTTTCCAATCAATTAATTTCTCCTACGAGTGGAGACGAGTTGGGATCATTTACTCCCCAAGACTTCATCAGGTTTCCAATCAATTAATTTCTCCTACGAGTGGAGACTCCTTCTTTATAACTAAATTGTCACCGGCGTTTATCGTTTCCAATCAATTAATTTCTCCTACGAGTGGAGACCTTCTTTAGACAAAAAATCAATAAAAGAACTACGCAAGTTTCCAATCAATTAATTTCTCCTACGAGTGGAGACAACAACATGGACTTCCTCAATCTTCTGTTTGTTTAGTTTCCAATCAATTAATTTCTCCTACGAGTGGAGACAACAACATGGACTTCCTCAATCTTCTGTTTGTTTAGTTTCCAATCAATTAATTTCTCCTACGAGTGGAGACTGCATTGCAGCGAACAGATCGACTGGCTGGCGGCACATGTTTCCAATCAATTAATTTCTCCTACGAGTGGAGACATTGGTTGTGTGGCTGGAATCGCCTCAAGAACAACCTTTGTTTCCAATCAATTAATTTCTCCTACGAGTGGAGACACAGCGGGCTGTATCAGCCCAACGGCAAGGAAGTTATCTATTTCCTGGTTTCCAATCAATTAATTTCTCCTACGAGTGGAGACATGTTTGGCATCCATGCTGCTCCTTACAACCTTTTTGCGGTTTCCAATCAATTAATTTCTCCTACGAGTGGAGACCCGTGCTAAAAACAGCGCTTGCACTGCCCGCCCGGTCGGTAGTTTCCAATCAATTAATTTCTCCTACGAGTGGAGACTGTCTCCATTTTAAAGCCTTACGGGACAAGGCATCCAATCCTCATTTGCGAGGCTCAGCAAAAACTGACTATAATCGGAAAAGCTCAATGTAAAAATAGCGGCTGAAACCCTTATACACCAAACCATCGAGGCTCGCAGCGAAAAACGGACATTACAGCGATTTTCCAACAGCCTCGCAATGGTACACCAATAATCAGCATAGATTTTAGACAATGACTGAACCGGGGGGCTTAGTTAATGGAGGTTCTCCCCAAATATCAACCTGGGTGAGGGTATGCCCAGACAAAGGATAAAAACGCAAACTATCTTCCTCCGATTGATAAATTTTGCGGAGACGCTTTTGCAATTCATTAAACTTAGACTTAGATAACGTACATTCAAATACAGAATATTGCACCCTTTGGCCATAACCTTCCAATAAATCGGCCATCTTTTTACGACGGCGATCATCAGGAATATCGTAGGCAATAACATAGAGAAACATCAATTAGCGAATTAAAAAAGGAGAATAACTGTTAGAAGGGGAATAAATAAAAGCCTTATATTTTTTTACTTGATCGATTAGACAATGCCAGCGGGGAAAATCACCCTGGTCAAAAGACAAAACTTTCTCCATTCTGCCCACAAAAGCTCCCAGCCATTTTCTTCTACCGGAGCTATTGAGAAAACAACCACCATTTTGGAAGACAAAATCCTCCCCTACATCGATCAAACGACGATTGATCATATACAAAACCAAAGAATCCACTATAGGGACTCGAAACTCCTCAATTAGATCCGAAGCCAAGGCCGCATGGCGTTCCGAACCTTGATGTAGACAAGCCTGATAGGGGTCTAACCCCTGCAATTCAATCAAAGTTAGTAAATGATTCCAAAGCACCTGATAGCCAAAACTAAGCATGGCATTAACCGGATTACCAGGGGGACGACGGGAACGACCAAAAAAGATAAAGTTAGAATTTTTGATGCAATCTGCCCAAGTTTGAAAATAAAGATTAGCCGCTGTGCCTTCATAGCCCAACAGTTGTTCTAGCCTCTCAGCTTTTATTGTTAACTCAACAAAGTGCTTTAGCCCATCGATCGCCAATTGAAGAGAAGGGGTGGGGTGCTTGCGGTGTTGGCGTTGGAGAAAAACTCGAGCATTTTTTATTTTCGCCGTCACAATGGTACGGGCGGTAATCAACCGTTGTTGCCAGCCAAGCTCCTGCTGGTATCGGCTCAGATGACGATAACCCCGTTCAATCGCAATAATACGGCCGTAGCAAAAACCCATGCGGGAAAGATACAGAATAGGAATATTGCGACTCAGGCAAGCGTGGATCGCCTGGGTAGTGACCTGGGCCTTGCCAAAAATCAATACCTGTTCCAAAAAAAGCAGTTGCACCTCCGCCAAAATCCGATCCTGACGCTTCACCAACAGAAACTCCTTTCTTAGGGAAACATAACAGTCAGATTGGGAAACATAGAGAGTTTTCACCAGCGGTCCCGCCTTTGGATAGGTTGATGGGAAGTTTGAGGAGTAATACCGACATTTGGATTAGCATTAGTGGGTAGACCATGGGGATTAGTCCCCTGGAGCAACCACCGCACCACAACATCACCAAAAACACTGAGCATGAAAGTCGAACAGGCCACCAACAGGGTATTGATAATCACCGCCGCCAAACCCAAAGGGGCAATAAGCAAAATCACCAAAGTGATCAGACCATTGGCAATAGCCAGGACAAGATTGCGGGCAAAGAGAAGTCGGGAAGGGGAATACATGCTACGGGACACAGTGAGGAAAGTTGCCGAAATTTTAACTCCCCTAACCACAAAAATAGTATGAAGTTTTTTAAACACAAGTATTAAGAAAAGCTAAAATTTGTTCTTTTCCTTGGGAAGTCCGCTAGGCTAACGGAATCAAAGTTGCTTAATGGCTTTGAACTGAAATCTGCAATTCCAAGACCAAAAGGAAATCAGCCTGTGTCTGAAGTTTACTGGCAAGCAAAAATTTGGGGGCTACTCCACGACCCCGCCCTCAAAGCCCTGCATAACAACTCTGGAAGAGGAGGAGAGGGAGCTTGGCAGTCCTTGGGCTGTATGCAAAATTGGGTATCACCTAAATCCAGCACAGAAAAAAAAGACGGTGAACTGAGCAATAGTTGGCTTGATCATATTGGTTTGTCCGATCTAATAGCCTCCGCCAGCGATCGGGGAGCCATTCATTATATTGGTACGCCCATAGACTATGACGGCAACGGGCTCGAACTTTCCCATCTCCTATCCGGGGCTAAGCTGCCATTAAAACTAGCAAATCATAGCGAAATTATTGGCCAAGGTAATCGACGTACTTACCTAGATCAAAAAGAATTAGAGCTGATCCAGCAAATGCCAGCGGAATTTCTCCAGGGTACAGACAAAGCCCAGGAATGCTTTTGGTGGTTATGGCGATGTTTGCCCGAAGTAGTGGCCCAACAATTTGGTGCAGAGAGCCTGTTAATGCCAGCGGAAACCCGTTTACCCGACGCTTCCATCTGGAGCCATGGCAGTATGACCGCCGCCTTAGCCGGAGCATTGGCGGGCTATGACACCAACATTGAAGACATTGCCAAAGGAGCGAGAAATACGCCCAAATCCCAAGCTTATCTGGCCGTATTCACCTTTAGCCCCATTCAAGAACTAATTAAAGCCAGCCGTAAAATCAAAGACTTTTGGGCCGGGTCTTGGATATTGCACTACTTGTCCGCCAAAGTTTGTTGGGAATTGGCCCAGCAGTATGGCCCCGATTGTTTCCTGTACCCCAGCCTGTACAGTCAACCCTTGATCGACCATTGGTTGCTAGAAAAATATGGTGGGCAAGGCTTTAGTCAGTGGGTGCCCCAGCCAGGCGATCGCCAATTATTAACAGCGGGATTTCCCAACGTAATTATGTTGGTACTGCCCAAGGAAAAAGTCAGCGCCGCCATGCAATCGGCCAAAAATCATCTACTAAACGCTTGGCGAAATATTGCCCATTTAGTCTTTGCACAATTGCAACAACGACATTGGCAAAAAAACTTAAACCAAACCGATCCCACTTGGAAGCATTGGCTTGATGCCCAGTGGCAGACCTATTGGAGTGCCATGGCGATCGGGGCGGAGGGAAAAACCTTAAAAAGTGTGGGCATTCCCACCCAAACGCCTGAAAGTAAAGCCCAGCGAGACCAATGGGTTAGGGAACAAAATGAAGCATTTTCCGCCAGTTTATTTGCCCAGGAAGAATTGGACTTTATCGAAAAATCTACGGATTTGTTTATCCAGCAACGGAACCGTAACTATGCGGGTAGCTTAAATGTGGGTTCCTGGTGGGCAGATATCTTTGGCCAAACCAGATTTACCCTTAGTGCGGTTAAAAATGCCCGCAACTGGAAAATTCCCACTGCCTTTGGCCCCCGATCCACCATTTCCGGCCTTGGGCCAGTGGTCCATCCCCAAGCCCCTAGTCACCAACGAGATTGGGTTACAGAGGGAGATACGCAAAAATATTGGCAACGACAGGCAGGGTTATTTGATGGCAGTGAACAGTTAAATGCCACGGAAACAGTGAAGCGGGGTTTGGAAAAAGTTTTGCCTGCATTATTGGGACGGGGAGCCAAGGAATTAAAAACCTATTACCCAGACCTCACGGTGGGCATAGCGGGATATTTAAAAACCCAACCGGATGGTTTACCCATTTTTCAGCAGGCCTGCTCCGCCATCTCCCAAAAAATCCTTGGCGATCGCCATAAAGTGGCCGATTCTGTTACCCAAGATTGGGGGATTCCCTGGGTCGAAGAAAACATGGAGAAAAAATATCATCCCCGGCTATTAAATTCGGGTTGGTTAGTGGAAGAATTGGAAGATCTCGACCAAATAGAGTTGCCCAGTTATCGCCAAGCATTGCAAACAGAAATAGAAAAATTTTATCCCCAGAATAATCCCACTAGTTGGTATGTTTTAGCCGCGGGGGACGGGGATGGCATGAGTGAATGGCTCAAGGGCACCAAAATGAGAACCTACGGCGATTACTTTCCCCAAGTTTTAACTGTGCTGGAAGACCTAAAGCCAACTTTTGAACCCTTTAGCAAACAGCCTAAACGGATGGGTCCCGCTACCCATAACGCCCTTAGCCGAGCCCTGCTGGATTTTTCTAACCAATTGGTGCCCTATCTCACTGAACAAAGATATGCAGGCAGATTAATTTATAGCGGTGGAGATGACGTACTGGCCTACACCAATCTGTGGGAATGGGATCAATGGTTGTGGGATATTCGCCAAGCCTTTCGCGGCGATCACGATGAACACAACGAATTTGACAGCACGGGGCATTATTGGCGCTCAAAAACTGCCCGCAAAAACTTGCCCCAACGGCCCTTGTTTACCATGGGGGATGGGGCCACCATTAGCTTTGGCATTACCATTGCCCATCATTCTGTCCCCCTGGCGATCGCCTTGGAGCATCTTTGGGAAGCAGAAGAGGAAGCCAAGGAACATGAGTACGAAGAAGAAGGGAGTAAAAAATCTAAGGATGCAGTACAGGTTCGTATCATCTACGGCAACGGCAACAGCTTGAAAGCCACCAGCAAATTTGACACGTTTAGGGCATGGCAAGAGTTAGTGGCCATTGACGATTTGGATGCTTCCACCTATGAAACCGCCGCTACAGTTTTAGACCAGCATTCCATTCCTGTCCGGGAAGCAATTATGCCCTGGGTCAATGTATTAGTGGAGCGCCGCAGTAATTTGCACAAAGATCAACAAGCAACTTTGAGATCCCATTTAGCTTGCTTTTTGATCAAACTTTGGCAAACCACTAACCCCAATGATCGGGAAAAAGAAGCCAAAAATTGGCTTAAAGTTGCCGCATTTATGAAACGGAACCGTCACATTAAATTTCCCCATTCCTAATTATGTATTGGTATAGCCTCACTCCCCTCGATATTCTCCTACTCCGGGATGCTAAACCCTTCACCCCTGGCGATCGGGCCTGGGCTGGCAGTATTTTTCCCCCCAATGGTCATACCTTAGCGGGAGCAGTCCGGAGTTTGTTGCCCCAGAATCAAACCATCAGCTTAATAGGGCCATTGTTGTGTCATAAGGAAACCCTTTATTTTCCTCGACCGTTGGGCTTTGTCGGCAAAACCCCCCTGTTACCTTTGCCTTGGCACGATGCCACCAGTCCCTTACAAAGTCAGATGTTGTGGGATAAAACCCAGCCGGCCCCCTTAGCACCGCTGGAAACTGTTTCTCAGAAAGATATAAAACGGGACGAAAAAGAAGCCCGTACTTGGTTGCCCTTAGATGTGATGATGGGTTACTTGCAAACCGGGACCATTAAACCGGAGGATTGGGCCCGACCGGAGGACGAAGATAGTCAACCTTGGACCATGGAAAGTCGCCCCCACAATTCCATTGAAGCTGGCACTCGTCAGGTTAAGGACAGCGATGGTTACTTTGTGGAAAATGGCATTCGCTTAAAGGAAAATTGGTCGTTGGCGATCGCCGTTGACCAGACAACCCATCAACAATTGCAGAGTTTTCCCCAACCCCTTTCCATGCGACTGGGGGGAGAAGGCCATCGAGTCACCCTGGCCCATCAGCCGGCCTTAGACCAACAATGGCAACGCCTGCAAATATTGTCCGACCAGAACTATCAACAACGGCAAAAGGCGATCGCCTATTTAATGACCCCAGGCATTTTTGAGCGGGGCCGGGATGGGGTTTCCACCTGTCGTCCCTATCCCTGGGAGTGGAAACTAACTCACAATCAAGGTTCCTTTATCTCCATGGCGACGGATCGGGCTGTGTCCATTAGCCCCCGCATTCGGGATCGTCAGCGCAATCCAGGCCATAGCATCCCTGCCCCCCAGGTGTTTGCCGCCCCACCAGGCACTGTTTATTACCTGAACCAACCCCAGGGTTTATTTGCCGATCAGGATAATGCCCCCAAACATTTACAACAAACCAGAAAATTAGGTTATTCCCATTTGCTTTGGGTTAACTTACTGGAATCTCGGTAAAAACTAAACCCATCACTAACTTTCCTCATTATTCCTCGGCTTTTATGGCAACGCTCCCCAGGGAGCAACTAATAGATTGACTGTTCTTCTATTCCCCATTTTCATGAACATTCAACATCTATATCTCCTCTCCCCCCTCCATACCGGCGGCACCACCCAGGAAGGCAATTTATTGGGCATTGCCCGGGAGTCCCACACTAATTTTCCCTACATTCCTTCTAGTACCATTCGGGGTCGTTTGCGGGCCGCTGTGGATGACAATAAACGGGACGCTTTATTTGGCAATGATCTAAACAGTGACAATGGTAATTTAACCCAGGGCAGTGTTTGGGTTGGGGATGGTTCTTTGCTTTGGCTTCCTGTACCTTCCCTTAGCCATGGCGTGATTTGGATTAGTTGTCCCCTATTGCTCAATCGCTATGCCAGGGTTGCTAAAGTCACTTCCCAAACGGCGATCGTCCCTTACTTGTACAATTTCCATCAAGCTAACGAAAAAGTTTATTTAAAGGATGCTATTTTTGATAGTAGTGAATTAATTAATTGGGATAAAGGGCAAGCTAAAAAATTTACTCCTCATCAGTCTAACGTAGCTATTGAAAGAGCATTAGTATTGCCAGATCAGCATTGTGCAACGGTAATCCAAATGGGACTTTGGCGACAGGTCAAGATCAAGTTAGATCAACATAAAACTGTTGATGGTGGCTTTCGCTACGAAGAAGCAATTCCCCCTGATACATTGATGTATTTCCCCTGGGGTATTACTGCCCAAGCTAAGGGCAATCAGGAGGCGGGCGAACAGTTTCAAGACTTATTAACTGTCAATGCAATTATGCAAATTGGGGGACAAGAAAGCTTGGGAAGGGGTTTTGTTGAGTGTTTTTAGATTTTATTTAGAACAGCAAAAATAGGAGAAAATCATGCCTAACTTCGATCCACGAACTTTAAACAAATGTGCGTTTGAGGCTTTGACAAACCTACGCAAAGAACATCAAAAATTAGTTCCTGATTTTGAGAAAGCTAAAAAAGGTCTCAAAGACCAAAAAAATCAGGCAATGGAAATTTATACCTACCTTTCAACTTGGGGGCTGATGCGACTGAAAGCTGAAGAAAAGGCAATCAGTAAAGAGCAAGACGAACGTCGAAAAGTTGTCAAGTCATTTTTTAAATATTTACAGGAGCTTGCTGAACGAAATGATTTAGCAGGAGACGATGATTTAAAAAACTTTGTTAAACTTTCCGCTAATGAGTATCTCGGCTTAACAGGTTTAGCCATTGAACTAGCTAATGAATTTGGTTTTTGGGCTAATGCTGTTTATCACGACATCACCGGCGCACAATAATTAGCATTTTACAATTCTTAAAAACTCTTAGTTTTAAATCATCATGTCTAATCCAATAGAAAAACCAAAACCGAAAAGCACACACTCCTCCATGGCAACAAATTCAGGGGGAAAAGCCACTCAGAAAAATTTACCTAAAAAGAAAGTTATTACAACACCTATCACTGGCGGTGATGGTGGGGGCAAAAAAGGGGGTGGAAGCGGTGGTCATAGTGGTGGAGGCCATGGTCAAAATCAACCTCCTTCTCCTTGGCTACAACGTGAAAATGAACCTGATCCTAGTCCCCATAAAACAGCTTCTTTTGTCGAATATCTCCGCTGGATGCGGCAAATTAACTGTAATCCTGGTCAAAACGGGAAAGATCCAACAGACCCCACAACAAAAGTGCAAATTCTTCAGATGGCAATGGACAATGCCAAAAATTATGATGCCCGTCTAAGTGTTTGCAATCAGCGAACAAAGGCGATCGCCAAAGAAACCTTTGAAGTAACTTGCCCATGGCGCATTCGAGTGGGGGGACACCGGGGGCCAGAAAGCATTTTGCTACCAGCGTTTGATGCGTTGGGAATGCCCTATATCCCCTCGGCAACTTTACGGGGAGTGGCCCGAACCCAGGCGATCCGTGAGGTGATGCAAAACACAGGCAAAAACTGGAAAGATGCAGAAAAAGATTCCTTGATTGTTAAACACTTTGGGGCTTTGGATGCGGATAAGGCAGACCAGGCGGGCAAAGTTGTCTTTTTGGATGCCTATCCTACCTCTGGCAAGTGTTTGGCGGTGGATATGGCGAACAATATCTGGAGTTGGGAAGGAAATCATCTCGACTATTCTCCTAATCCCAATCCGTTCCTCTCGCTGAAAGAGCCAACATTTTTAATTGGATTACGTTTAATTTCTAACTGTTCAGACGAGCAAATTTTAACCCAGGTCAAAAAATGGCTGATTGCTGGCTTAGCGGCGGGGGTAGGTTCCCAGGTAAATACTGGTTATGGACAATTGTTAGAAGATTCTAAGAAATTACTGAATAAACCATTTTTAGAGGTAGAGTTTGCTTTAGAAGGACAGCTCATTCACGGTTATCAAAAGTTTACTCAGTGGCAACAAAATAACCATGGAGACTGGCAAATGCGGGGTAAAAATGAAGCAGAAGTGCGACCGACAGCGTTTAAGTCAATGTTACGGTATTGGTTCCGAGTTTTTGCTTTGGGTGTAATGTCTGTTGGAGATGTTCAAGAATGGGAAGGAAAGATTTTTGGGGCAATTACTCCCACTCAGTCCCATGGCTTTTTGCGAGTGAATATTATTAATAGTTCTATTACTCGAAAAGAAGCCCAAAGAAACAATGATAAATCCGGTGAAATGGCTGGAACTTTGATCCTAAGTTTTTCTCCTGAAGCACCCGAAGCAAACCAAGACTTACAAGCTTTACTAAAGAACTTGACTTGGTTAATGTTTAACTTAGGTGGGCTTGGGCAAGGAGCAAGAAGACCCTGCTACTCTCGCCAAAATCGTCAATATGCCCCTTGGTGGCGAGGCTCAACTTTATTTATTGAATCCGATCCTGATCCTTGGAATGATCTTGATGAGCTTTCTATGAAGGATTTTGCCAAGCTATTAAAACGCCGTTTGCGGAGCTTTTATGATGCTTTAAGTGGAATGACAGGGCAAAATATTAACTTAAATAATCTAAGAAATGTAGGGCAAGTTAATAGGGAAAATTGGCAAGAAATAGCGGATCAAAATTGTCGCATTGTGGTTACCTCTGGTCAAGGTCGTAATAGTAAATCCTATGCCCTATCTCAATTACATAGTGATAAATTTAAGATTCAATACCGTGATGAGCTAAATTATGATGGCAATCTTTGTGGCAAAGTGCGTGGTGGGGTTAAACCCTCTCCGGTCTGGATTGCAGATGTGGGGGATTACCAAGTAGTTACCGTTTTTGGTGCTACTGCATCTCCTCGTTCAGATTATTTACAGTCTTTGACTGGTGCAATTCAAATTTTTCCTTTGAGCTAAACTAATGAAGAATGTTTTTATTATTTTTACAGGAAGTGACTGGAAACCCTATGGTAAATAAGGGGGAGTGGGACGACGTAGGTTGCTCAACGTCCAGACTGGGCGATCGCATTTGATTGCTTGGAGGCGACGTAGCTGGTCAGCGTTGTAATTTAATTCCTGGGACATTTTAGTAATTTCTTCCTTGAGCTGGCGATTTTCGGAAAGTAAACGCTGATTAACTTGTAGTTGTTCATTTTTAAACTGCTCTAACTCCTGATCAAATATCCGTTGGAACTCAACCCGTAAATCTGTTTTTAGACTAACTAATTCTCGCTGTTGTTGGGCAATGGTTTCATCTAAAAGCCCTAAATCTGTCGCTACCTTTTGCAGTAAATCCTGTCCCCCTAGTTGTTCTGCCAATTTGGCGATCGCCGTTAGTAGGGGTTCTAGTTTGAGCCGTTGTTGCTCTAAATCTGTTAATTGGGAGCCAATTTGACCACTTTTTGTGGTTAAATCTTTAATTAATCCATTTATCTCCTGTTTTTGCTGTTCCAGGCTAGCCAAGGTTGAAGTTAACTGATCCTTAACCTCTGATCGCCATTGGGCGATTTGTTCTTTGCCCGCTTCAAAATTAGGCAAATAACGGTCAATTACCGCCGTTGTTACTTGATCAATGTGGCTATCTAATCCTGCTAACTGGGAAGCAATTTCTTCTAACTGGGCTAATTGGGCCAACAAAGCGTCCGCTCCCCCAAGTTGGGTTAGGGTTTGCCCCAGGCGATCGCCGTCGGTGCGTAGCTGTTCCGTTTGCTGTTGCAATTGTTGGGCCATAGCTTGGGCTTCGCCAATTTGTCCAGTGATGGAGCGTAACTGTTCCAAGCGGTCAAAGTCTTGACGCAGTTGGTCGGGGCCGCCCATTTTTGTGATCACTTCTGTGACTTTTTCTGCTGTGACAATACTGTCTGTTAACTGTCCACTTCTTTGGTCAATTTCTGAGAGCGAGCCTTGTAAATCTTCTACATCTTGATGGATAGTATGGAATTGTCTCTTGCATTGCTCTGCTGTTTGATTAATCTCAGCTTTGGCTTGGGTAATAATATTAGGATCCCAAGCTTGCTGTAATCCCTGGTGAATTAAATCGGTTAATTGTTGCAGGGCAGTAATGGTGTCTTGATCAGAAATAAAATTTTGACTTGTCATGGCTTTACCAGATTGAAATTAATAATTGAGACAGATTTGAAAAATAAATTTTAACTAATCTTAAGTCGTTCTTCTGTCAAGTTTTTCAGCAGGGGAATGAGCTTATCTGATGTCTTAAACCAGGAAGCATTATCAAACTCATTAGCAGAGGTTTCTAGCCCATAAAACCTTGCCAGGCGATCGGCTTCTAAAGGCAGATTACGGTGATGTAAATCTTGCTGAATGCCAGTCATCACTTCTTGGTAAGTGCCAGGGTCAGATTGTTTTAGGGACTGGGCTATTTCTGCTGCCTGCCAAGATTGGCCAAGACAACGGTAAATTAATGTTTGCAGTCGGGGTACTTCCTCTACTTCCGGTTGTTGAAAATACACCTTCAAAGGAGCTTGTAATTCTGCATTGTTAAATAAAAGGTTGACAATATCGGCTTCGATCGCCATTGTTTCTTGACTGCTAATGTCATAGCTTTTCAGTACATAATATAAGTCATAGTAAAGTATTGGATCGCTTTGCAAAGCGCTTTCCAGGATAATTTCCCTGAGTCCTTGTCGCCCTGTGGCTGACGTGTCCAAACTGCTGGTTAATTCCGTAATCCAGCCGAGGGCATCGGTAACCTCTTGTGGATTTTGGTAATTTAGTCGCTCAATAGCATTAACGGTTTTCTCACCTTTAGTAATGGTTAAGTTCTCAAAAATTTCTTCTCCCATCTGCGCTAACTGTGCCTCAGTGGTGACAATGAGCAAACGGGAACGGGCTCGGGTAAGTTGGGTGTACCATTTGGTATAAGCCTCCATTTGACCGCCATTTTGGGGTAAATCGAATAAGCAAAAGGCAATACAGGAGTCAAATTCCCGCCCTTTAGCTTGGGAAACCGGCATAAATTCCAGAAATTTCACCCGGTCTGGGCTGACATGGTAATGGTCACTGCAAAACAGTCTGGCCCGGGCCGCTAAACGCCATTGCAGAGAGTGTTTTTCCTGCCATTCACTAATTTGCTGGGAAATGGCGGCCACCAGGGGATCCAAAAAGGTTTCCGCTGTGGTCAAGTCAGGATAAACCAGGAGCTTAACTGTATCCCCAGGTTTTTCAAAGCAGAATTTAGGATCTGTTGGTTTTGGTAGCCATTTTGCACCCTCTGGCTTAGATGCATTTGCCCTAGCTTGAAAGCGATTAGCTAGGGTTAGGATGGACTCGGTGGTGCGGTAGTTGTCCCATTTCAACTCTCTGGTTTTATTAAGATGTAATCCTCCCCAGGTAAAGTCAACAGGGGCAATGCGTTGGTTGATGTCCCCCAAGAGCCAGAGATTTACTGGATGTTTTGCTTCCGTTTGCCAATGGTGACAAAGGTGCTTGATAATTTCAATTTCCTCCACCAGGTAGTCCTGGGCTTCATCAATGATGATGCTAGTGCCCCAATTAGGAGTAGGAGTAGCAGGGGGATTTTGCTGAAAATACTGTAAAACTTTCAGCGTATAGTCCCGGCGGCAGAGTTCTTCCCCGGTCCATGCCTCTTGCCACCATTGAGGTCGAATGTCTCTCAGTTCTTGAATTCGAGACTTGTTGTCTCCAAAAACATCATCCTCTCTGCAATTTTCATTAATGACATAAAGCTGGTAAAGCAAAATGTCTCGGTAAGTGATGGGGTCTCGGCCGCTGGTTTGCCAATGTCTATGTTGTTGGGCTATTTGTTGCAGGATTGCTAGTTCTTTCGTCGGGGAGGCTGCCTGGAATGGCAATTGGGGAAAAGCTTCTGCTAACCACTGGTGGAAGGTGCCAATGAATAAATTTTCCCCGGCGGGTTCCTGAAGAATTTGACGAATACAGCGGTATTCGGTTATCTGCTGGTCGATTAATGCTTCCGGCAAAAGGAAGACAACATTTTGCCCTAGATAGGCCAATTCACAGGCTTTCTCAGCAGCATTTAGGGTTTTGCCTGTGCCTGGGGCTGATTGATGAATGGTGGAATAGTAAGGAACGCGATGGTAGTCGGGATGGTTATTGCCATTATTGGGGCGGTAATTATCGGTTTTAACGGCTTCATCGGTATCTCTAATTTGTTGATCACTGGGCTGAGCTGAATAGAGATAACCTTCGTTAATGTACCAATCCCATTCCCAACCTGTTTCTCCATTCCATGCGTAACAGGGATTCCGGGGCAGGGCATCGAAATCCTGGTCATAGGTGTCATCATCCCTTAGGACAGCGGCAATAACTGTACAGTGACTAGGACTGTGGTCATCAAAAAATAGGCGTAGGTAGCCTCCTCCCTCAAGTCTTCTCTTGCAATACTCGGTACATCGACTATGCCTCAGAATATGAGTCCCACCAATACCCCCCAGGGACAATTGGTCAAAAATGTCTGGAATAACCCGATTATTCATCGCCGATCGCAGTTTCCGCAGTTGTTGGATGGCATAGCGGGTGATGTGAATGCTGACCATGGGGGCAAATCTCCAGAGGGGGATAAGAACAAATTTTTCTTAAGAGTCAACTACCATTGAACATTACTATGAAAAACCCGTTTTCTATCTTAAAATTAGGTACAATGTGCTGACTTAGTTTTCAGAACTAGTCAGGTCGATTAAACGGTGGGCGATCGCCTGGATCATTAACTTATCCCTTAGATTAGCTTCACCCCGGCTTAGACCATAGACCACGCCAGTAATAGGTTGATCTTTGGCAGAAAGATTGACCTCGTCGGGGGCATTACCCAGGCGACTTTCAACGATCGCCAAGGGGGGTAAACCCAGGTCTTGGCAAAAGTTTAACCATTGCTCCCGTTCTGCCACAGTTTTGTAGAGAATAATGGCGTGGCTAGCTTCGGCCATAATTAAACGGTTTTCTGGGGATGGTAGACCACCGGTATCAATGAGGTTAATGGCTTCATTGGCAGACCGCACCCAATCCGCCGCCGTTTCCGCAAAAGTAGCATTCCAGTCCCGCTTATTTTGGACCCGGAGATTTTCTGCTAGTGCAGGATTATTGACTTGGGTTTGATGCAACCACGCTCCTTCTCCGTCGGGACAGGCCCGGATCACATAGGGATAGGGAGCGCCGATTTGGCCGCAGATGGCCTGGCGAATGCCTTCAATTAAGCAAGATTTCCCCGTTTGCGGAAAGCCACACACCGCTACTTTCAGCAGCGCACTGCCGCCAATAGCCACTTCAATCAAACTGCCTAATGGGTAGTCTGGATTACGGCTGATGGCCACAATGTAAACTCGATAGCCCGGCCGACAAACCTTGGGGTCTAAGATGGCGATCGCCCCGTAGAGGGGAGTTAATCTTTGGGCCAGGACATAGGCAATGGCAACCGACTGGGGCCCGTCAACCTTTAACAGTTCCCCCCCAGTTAATTGTCCCTGGTGGATTAATTGATCAATTTGGCTGGCCGCATCCCGCACCAGGCGATCGCCACTGGCGGATTGTTCTCGGTTAAAGCCCACGTAGAGGGTATTTTCCCTCAAGCGCAAATGATAACTAACCATGGGAAGCTAAATCTTTGCTTAGCAAAGGAAATAATTACTATACTCGATAATAGAAAACTAGTTTTCTATTACCCTATAAAGTAGGGTTAATTCAGCAACGACGATAATTTGCCCCATGGAATCTACGTTTGAATATTCTCCCACAGTCCCCCTACTTTCCCATCTGCTCCAAGGCAAGGGCTTGAAAAATCCGATTAATTTGGGCAAGGCAATACGGCTTTGGGTACTTCTGCGTTGCATCTATGGCCATGAATCTGACCCCATTTACTGCCATCTCAACGAGAGTTTTACCTACCCTGAGTGGCGTGACGCATTTTTCTTAGAACAGAAATTATTTCATCAAAATTTTAATACAGATAGCTTGGAGCATAGCAACAGCCAATGTCCCTGCTATAAATCCATCCATCAATGGTTATTTGCCGACTATTTAGCAACGGATCAACAACAGTGGTATGAAGATTTTCGGGAAACTTGTTATCTGGCGGGAGATGCTGATATTAAAGATTTTCTTGATACCTTAAGCTGGGAAAAAAGTAAATCTAATGACGATAAAAATCGTTTATTTGCCTGTGTTCCTAGGACTATAAATAATAACCTTAAGGAGTTGGTCAAACTAGGTTATTTAGAAAAAATAGGTGATAAATTCCACAAGCTAGAGGAAATTGATTTTAGTTCTCTAGCCCAAAGTAAGCTGGTGGATGCTAACTTTAATTTTCCTAATCTGTCCTATATCCGTCAAGAAGATCTCAGTGAAGTACCGGATTTATTCCGGGCCACTATGGGTCAGAAACAGCGGTTTTTTATGCACGTTGATTATGTGGTAGCCAAAAGAGATCTAGATAATGATTGGCCCTACCGTTTTCAGCAACTGTGGCAGGAAAATGAGTTTCCTATCCTTAGGCTAGAGTATGACAGTGTGAGTTTACACCGCCTTGTTAAACGCATTACCTATCCGGTCTGTATTTATTATTACCAACGGGCTTTATATCTTTGTGCTTATGGCCAAGATCCCAAAGATAGAAATAAGTTGGATTGGTATAACTATCGCCTTGACCGCATTAAAGTCATGGCCAATTTAGATTGGTCTGACCCAGAAATTCCTTTGCTTTTGCAGGAACAATATCATCAACAAAATTTGTTTACTGCTGATTACATTGATACCCAGTTAAGTCGGGGCTTTGGCTTTGATTTTTATAAACCCCTTAAAACCATGGTGCTCCGTTTTAATCAGGATTTTTCTGAACGGTATATTGACGAAAGTTTTCGCCATGAAACCTTCAAAAAGTTTGACACTGTCCGGCAGTTATCTACTTGGCTGGGGCAACAACAGCTCCAGCCTGCCGAAAAAAAACAGTTACAACGGGTAATTAAGCAATGGCAGGTCCAAGGAGAACAAGAACCAACCCATAGTTATTTCCGCATGGACTATCGCCACCAAGACAATAACGTCATTATGCGTCTGCGAGCTTGGGGACCCAATGTAGAGGTGCTATTTCCCCTGGATTTACGGCAACGGATGGCGTCGGATGTGCAGGCCATGGCGGCCCTTTACTCCCATTAGCAAAGTTAGTGTTAACGAATTTTATGAATTTATCCCATCCCACTCCCCTCACCCCGCGCTTTGGCGATGCTCTAGTATTAGCTAACCACTTACATGCTCAACAGTTTCGTAAGGGTTCCCCAGTGCCCTACATCAGCCATTTGCTGGGGGTAACGGCTTTGGTGCTGGAAATGGGCGGCAATGAAGATGAGGCAATCGCCGCTTTGCTCCATGATGCGGGCTTTATCCACAATGACCTCCATGGGGGCAATATTGTCCTGGAGTTAAGAGGAGGGATGTGGAAGCCATTTCTGATTGACTTTGGCCACTGCGGCCATGAGTCGCTTCAGAACCCTTTCCCAACACCCGAAGCTATTGAACGGGGGCTTGAGAACGATGTCGACGACCTTGTAGAGGCAATTCGGTTACCCCTTGTGGGAATACCTCAACCTCCTTGGGTTGAAAAGGGTATCGAACTGCTTGAAACAGTTTCAGTCCTCTGACGGGGGAAACAAGTTGTTAAACCTTAACATACTGAAACCATAATAGTAAAAGCCTTGTTTCCGGCTATGAAAGTGATAGTAATGGCTAAATTTATTGAAAGTAAGGATTAATTTATAAAAATTTACATAGGCTCTATCAGACAAAATCAGGTTTACCACTACAACATCTGTCGAGAATCGTCGACTGCTTAATAAAATCTGAGCTGGAGCACACTGACAGGCTGCTAACAGCAGAATAATACCGATAAATAGAGTTGGTTCCCCTAGCAATTTGAGTAACTTTTTTATCTAGGCGATCGCTAATTGAAGTCGACTTTAAGATATAATAGTAATTATACTATGCGTAAGAAGTGTAAATGATAGAAAATTATTTACCTGTAGCCTATTATCTAGATGGACTATCTGAATGTTATTTCACTGACATAAGCACTATTGATGATGGAAGAAAAACAGTATTGGTCTTGCAACTACAAAATGACCCTTATAATATACGTTGCATAGAAGTAAAAACACCAGAAGAAGAAGGAGATTATTGTTCTAGTTATCTAAGAATTGCTGGAAAAACAATTATTCCCTCCGTTGTCCGTTACAAGGATCATCCAGTTAAAAGGTTAAAACAATTGCATAGAGTGACTGGCATTCCCTATGTTTCAATCATTCATGATTTAGTCGAATTAGCCCATTGTTCCCAAGGAATAACAATTATGGCCAGTGCCTTCGATAATACCTCAACCCTGATCGCATTGGGATTAGCAAAGTATGTCAATCAAGGTCGGGATATAAGGTTTATGGATAGTCCTCCTAATTTGTAGAAAAAATTAGCGTTAATCAAGTTTATGAAATACATTGACTTATATCATCAAGACAGAAGCATAGCAGACGAATATTACGACTTATCTTTTTATTTAGATCGATGTTCTTGTCACTTTGTTAGAATCAAGAGATTTGAAGGTAAAGCAAAGCAAGGATTAGCCGTAGTTTCAGACGATAATTCCAAACATATTAAATATATACGATTTAAATCTCTAGATGAAGGAGGAGATAATGAACTTAAATATGCTTATGTTGATGGAGCAAAAAGCAATATAATCTGCTCAGTTATTCCCCACGAAAAACACCCCCTTAAACGGCTTTGTCAGTTGTACAAAGAGACGAACTTCTTTTACACTCGTTCTGTCATTGATGTGGTGAAAATCGCTCATATTTATAAAGGAGTAACTGTACCTAGAAATGTTTTTCGTCACTCACTAACTTTGATTAAATTAGGGTTAGCAAATACAGTCAAGGGCACTAATAGTTACGACTCATGTGGAAAAATGAAATTTATCGATAATCCACCTGATCTTGATTATTAGGCCACGTCGAGTTGCTAAATTTTGAAAAAACTCCAATGTTCGATTGATGCTTTAGATGACCCTGAAAAACTGAATACGCTAGACAGTATCAATGAATGCCTAATGCCTTAAAAACTGCATCCCTGGGATCTGAGTAGAAGCTGGTTTGGAATTTGGCAAACAGTTCGCCGGGGATAGTAGGAATATCTGTCACACTAGCCATGGGGAGTAATACCCGTTTGGCTCCGGCATCTGCGGCTACCTGTAGGGACTCTGCCAGGTTTTCTACTGGGACAATGTTTCCCCCTAGGCTCATTGTGCCTAGCACAACTAATTGTCCTTCTAGTGGTTTATTGAGCAGTCCAGAAGCTAAAGCAATAAATCCAGCCAGAGTTAATACTGTGGAGGCTCCAGTGTTTTGACTTTCCACCACATGGATATGGAAATCGCGATCGCCAGGTTTGGCGGAGGCTTGGATTTGATTGATGTTGGCCCGGAAATAGTCAAAGCCGACTTTAACTGATTCTTTGGCGGCAGTATTGGAACCAAAACCAGAAAGTTTAAGCTGTCCTGTGCCAGCGGTGACCTGGGTTTCTAGGCGATAGAGCCCTAAATGACCGCTACTGCCGCGACAAACAGTATGGAGGGAACCCGCATTAAGGGGTCCTTCCGGAATGAGACTACCGCCCCCTTGCTCTTTCACCACTACAAATTTTTCTTCGTTGCTTTCTAGGTCGATGTAACTGAAGTGGACATCATAAAATTCCATGCCACCGATGCGTTTTAGTTGTTCCTTAATGCGACGTCTGACTTCTAGGGCATACTCCAGGCATTCCCTGATGCCCTCTTTATCGTATTCCTCATGGGGATAGAGTAATTTCAGAAGCCCAGAAACGGTACGTTTAACGGCGATGGTATCCCGTTGGTTGAGATCACGCCCAAGGCGGAAATACTTATTGATGGCATCACTGAAGGTATATTTCCGCATCTCCCGGCAGAATTCCGCCAAGTAATCCACAATGAAGCCGTATTGGTTGGTGAAAAACTCCGGCCGCATCTTCGGAATTTCCCAGCCGGGAATGTAGGCATAGAAACGATCAAAGAAGGCTGAGTCAATCATCACATCTGGAAAAGGGGCCAGGAGATGGCTGGTTTTGAGCAGGGCTTGCATATTGTCAATATTGCCAATGAACACCATGGAAGCAGAAGCATTGATGGCATCCCTTCCTCGGGAAAAGGAACCAGAAGCCATATAGTCCTTCATTATTTGGACTCCATCTTGGTCCTTAAAACGGATACCAGCTACTTCGTCAAAGGCCACCACATCCCAGACTGCTACTAGACCTACTTCCCGGCGAGCCTTGTTGTAAAATAGGGAGGCAACGGTGGATTGTCCTCCAGAAACGAGAATGCTATTGGGGCTGATTTCCTTATAAATGTGGCTTTTGCCAGTGCCTCGTGGTCCTAATTCACAGACGTTATAGTTGTTTTCCACGAAGGGAATTATGCGGGCTAACAGATGCCACTTTGCCCGTTTATCCAAGGTGGTGGGTTCCATGCCGCAGGAGCGCAGGAGGACATCTTGCCATTGCTCGGTGGTGAAATGTCGTCGGCCCTGGCGTAACTCTTCCATATCCATATTGGGCATCTGGACCGGTTTTAATTGGCGGACGGAAAAGGGAGATTCTTTCTGCCCCTCTTCAAAAAAGAATTCCAGGGTGACTAATGCCCAAATGCCTCCCACCAGAAGTTTTTCGTATTGTTTGACAGTGCTAGAGGGAACAACAACGCCCCGAATGCCCAAATTGATCAGATCGGCTTCGTACACATTGCGCTTCTCGTTGAGCTTGACGCTAACTTTATCAATGATCTTGTAGGTGCCCTTTTCTCGGATATAGGACTTGATCTTTTCTGCCTCGTCTGGGCGGACAAAATTGTCTGCCAGGATTCGTTTGACCGTTTCTAGGCCTTCTTTGACAATGACTTCATCTTGGGAAGAGCAGTAATTTCCCAATAAATATTCCAGGACAAAGACAGGCACGTTTGCTCCCTCTTTAACCAGTTTGGTCAGATCCTTACGGACCACTTTCCCGGCAAAATGTTGGTTGAGCAGGGCATCAAGATCGCCGGTCATCGTCGTTGAAGGGTTAGAAGTCATCCTCAAAGCTCCTGTCGATGATTACCGGCACGCCTAAAACTTCCCCATCGGTTTCAGTATCTCGTACAACTAGACGATAGGGGTTACTTTTATGGAAAGGCCCAGATCCTAGGGTTAATAGAACCGACTGGGTACGATCGCCAATGTTATCGGAGGAGCTATCAAAGATTAAGGTTTCGATGGCGGTGACGGGTTGATTCCCTTCGTAAATAGCCACTTTAACGGTAATGGGCTGACGACGCACGCCAATAGCTTCAGTTTGGATAAACTCAAAACGGTATTTGGGGGTAGTTACCTTAAACCTATTGCCCAAAACCTGGAGGGAAACCTTTTCTACTTTAGACTGGGCCGCTTGTTGGCCCCTTAACTGGGTGACGGTCACTAGGGGAATAACGATTTCCTGGGGCATGGCCCCACCATGGACAAACCGAGAGCCGCCCACAAAATGAAAACGATTGGCCGCTCTAGGGAGCCAAAATTCTAGCCCTTCTGCCATGCCTGCCGTTTGTACTGTACTGCCATGGTGTGCTTCCGGCACTTCCCCTAGGTTAGTTCCCAGTAAATATCGTTTATTGGTCTTAATGGTGCCGCTAGGTTTCTGGCTGAGGCTACTTTTGCTGGTGGCATCGGGTTGGCTTTGCTGAAACAAAAAACCATGATCAGCGGTGATCCAGACCTTGGAGGCATTGAGTTTATTGACGCAGAACTTGGCCAGCTCCGCCAATTCTCGGATACAGTCTGTCACCGCATCCAACGTGCCCGATTCTTTGTTGTCCCCATCGAGGCGATCATCAATCACGTCATGGTAGATGTAAATCACCTTTTTTCCTTCGGTAAATTGGCGGGCCTCCTCCTGTTTCATCTGCCGTAGGTCTTTAGCCAGACAGGTCATTCCCTGTACCGTTTGCAGTTGAGCGTGGCGATCGCCAGTGCTTTTAGTGGGTTTGCCATCCGCTAGGACTTCCCCGTTGGCATCGTAGCTTAGGGAATCGTGGGGCAATAAACTGGCCATGCCGAGGCTAGTGTAGGAAGGTAACACTCCCAGCAGTGACGACAGATCCGCCGCCAGGCGATATTTGCCATTCAGTGTGGTTACCAATTCTTGGGCCGCTTCGTAGCGGAAAGCATCGCTGATAATGACAAAAGCCCGTTTGCGGTCGGATTGGGCTAAATATTTGCCAATCACCTGCCGGTAAAAATCCTGTTGGCAGTGATAGCCAGGAATTGACCAGCATTGTAAAAAGCCTCCATCCAGTAGGTTGTCCATGGCTAGGCCCAGGGGTTGGATAAAACCATAGTTGTAGAAATTTTCCACCTCCGCTTCCAGGGATTTGAGCAAATCCCAGCCTTGGTTTTGGCTATAGCGGGCCGCTGTCACAAATTGTCGGTAAAGCTGGTCATAGCGGTATAACTCTGAACAATAGCTGGCGATCGCCTCTTGGGGACTGTTCCAGGTTAGGCCCATGGCATTGATAGCCGGCAGGGTAAACAATTCCACCGCACAGATGAGGGCTTCATAGGCTTGGGCTATGGCATAGGACTTAGGGCGTTCAGGAGTGGCATTGGCTAACCAGTAACCTGTTTGACGACGGCGGGCCAGGTCACTTAATTCTTGGGCATCAATGGCTTGTCTTGCCTGTAATATGCGTTCTTTTAAGCCGGATAGAAGCAGGGCCTCAACCTCCCAAAAGGTGAAAATATCCCCTAATGTAGTGAGTGATAAATCCTGTAAATGTTCTTTGATCTCCAGTTCTGTGGCGATCGCCTGGGCGGTGGCATTGTAGCTAGTATTCGTACTATGGGAATCCCGCCATTGGGTCAGGAATACTTTGGCATTGCGGCGGTTAGATGGGGGTAAGGCGTAATGATAGACAGCGGCGATCGTGGTTTCTGCTGGTAGTTGCTCTAACAATTCCGAGATAAACAGACGGCGCAGTAAATTTCCTAAGCTCGGTGAATCGCTTTGATAGCCAAATTCAGACTCCATCATTGTCCAGAAAGCCTCTGCGAGGTCCATCTTCTCCAGGGTTTGGATACTGTCGGGGGTCTTGGTCAGGTCGAAGTTTTCCCCTTGCAGATGGCCATGGCACAGCGATCGCAGAATATTAAACGGTGTGGCTTCCGGGGCGTTCACCACCACAGCAATCATTTTCTGGTCCAGACTAACAGCATCATCGGTCGCAGTGACCAATCGTTGTAGTTTGCGCCGGCGGTCTTGGCCATTGAGAAAAGTGGCCCGGGCTTTGAGGTGTTCCCGTAGGTAGAGATGGGTCAATCCCAGTTCCTGAAGCCAGATGCTGGCAATATCAGCATGGAATTCAGCGCTATAGTGGCGGATGTCCAATAAAAAATCCTGGTCAACCGCTGGCTTTTCCCCTTGGGTATAGATTAAATACTGCCCGGTGGGGTCGTGTCGTTCTAGCTGAAGTTTGGCGGAGAAACCCCCTGTCTGATCCGGCCGCAGGATATTCACCTGGGTAAGGCTTTCTGACAGTCCAGCCTCAATGTAATCGGCAAATTCCCCCTGGTGATCGTGCCAAAAAACTAGCCGTTTTTGTTCGGTGACAAATTTTTGATAGAGGGCTTGATCGACCTGTTCGGCTTTCATAATGGGCCAATTTTTTCAACAGCAAGGGCTAAAAAGGCTTCGGCTCGCTGGATTTGCTCTGCCCCTTGATCAACAGTGACAGCATTGAATTGTCCATAATCACCAGTTGTGCGGAGTTCTTGAGCTTCAATTAAAAAGCGGTGGAAGTCGGAGGAAACGCGCCGAGTTTTGGCCAATTCTCGTCCAAAGGCAGCAATAACGGCAGAATGTTTCGAGAAAGTGAGGCCTTCCCCTTCTAAAAAGGCTTCGGCTACATAAAACATGGCGTAATAGGCACGGGAGGCGGCAAAATCGGGGTAATCGTTGGACAGCAAAAGTTTAGCGGCATCTAGGCTTTGTTGGGCTTTGAACAAAAGTTCCCTTTGTTCGTCGGTCAAAGCAAAACTCCTTCTTGGCGGACATTACGCAGTAAAGCATTATTACGGGTTTGGTAATAGATTTCATCCATGAAAAGACAGCTAATCACCACATCGTAATCCAAGGATAGATCCGCCACAATTTTGCCCGTTCTTTTAATTTCTTCACCAGGATTAACCGGCCCGTTCAAGACAATCAAGACATCAATATCTGACTCGGGTTGGCTGTCTTCACGGGCTTGAGAACCAAATAGGGTCAAGGAACAGAGCCGATCGCCGTAGAGGGTTTGTAGAGCCTGTTTTAATTGGAACAGGATAGGTTGGAGGGTCGGAGACATGGCGGTTCAAGTTTTCAAGAAATAGTCATTTAGGCTTTAAAGGTGAACGGTGGTTTGGATCGAAATTTGGATATTGAGTTTTTCTTGCAGGGTTCTTAGAATCAGGGTGAGGTTGTCCATCGTGGGATTGCCGCTAGGAGATAGCATCCGGTGGAGGCTTTTACTGGGTCGATCCGTGAGGGTGGCCAGGGCTTCAAAACCGATGGTGGCGTTAACCAAGTCACGCAGGATAAGGCGAGTCAATTCAGGTTCACCATTAAACAGTCCGGCGATCGCCTCGTTGAAGAGGGCAATGGCGAATTCCTGATCGTCTTGCAAACATGCTTGGACAGTTTCTGAAAATTCTTTGGTCAGCATTATTGTCTTCCTTCAATCTTGATGGCCGAGCACAGCTTAGTAACTTAAATGTTACCATGTTACCATTCTCCATTCGATTCTCATCCGATGAATTTAACCCAAGCTATTCTTCAGGAAATCCAAGATCTTCCCGATGATAAACAGCAGGAAGTATTGGATTTTACAAGGTTCCTTAAGTCTAAGCCTGCTTCGTCGAGTGCTCCCCCTCGTCCTTCTCTTTTTGGGAGTGATCGGGATAAGATTCATTTTCCGACGGAATGGTGGCAGACCGTAAGCGTAATTCGGGCGGAGATTGAGGAAACAGGGGAAGGATTGGTAGATGATTCGTTTTTGGTCGATTTACGAGATCGCCAACCAGGACGTGATGTGGTGTTATGACTTTATGTTTTCTTTTAGATACTAATATTCTGTCAGAGCCACTGCAATTACAGCCTAATCCGGGGGTTTTAACCTGTCTGGAAAACTATCGAGAGGAGGTAGCAACGGCTTCTCTGGTTATTCATGAGTTGGTGTTTGGCTACCAACGTTTGCCTCTTTCAAGAAAACGAGAACTGATTGAGCGGTATGTCTATGGTTTGCTAAACGGCGGACTCACGGTTTTCGATTATGACCAGGAAGCAGCTATTTGGCACGGGCAGATGCGGGCTAGTCTTATGGCAAAGGGTCAAACACCTTCTTGGGTTGATAGTCAGATTGCGGCGATCGCCTTTGTTAATGGACTAACGTTGGTGACACG
The DNA here is from genome assembly GCF_000478825.2 of Synechocystis sp. PCC 6714. Lineage (NCBI taxonomy): Bacteria > Bacillati > Cyanobacteriota > Cyanophyceae > Synechococcales > Merismopediaceae > Synechocystis > Synechocystis sp. PCC 6714. The sequence continues at coordinate 81,320 of NZ_CP007543.1, forward strand.
CAATATCAAAGATTTTCAGGGTTTTGAGGGATTGTCGTTGGCCAATTGGTTTGATTGAGGAAGTCGGCAACGGTAATAATTTTCAAGGTGCGGAAGGGATGGAGAATCAGTAAGTCTTGATCGCCTGTGATGAGAAGGTTTGCTTGTCCACTAACAGCTAATTCAAGAAACTTGTTATCCTTTGGATCTCGGCAATCGGTGATAGTTTCTGTGATGTGAACTAGCTCTGCTTTCTCGATAAATTTAAAGATAAATTGTTGTTTTTCTTCTAAGGTTAAATATTTATCGAATTTCTTACGATTAAGGACGGTTTTCAGTTCTAATAGGGTGGCTTCTGAATAGAGAATTTTTCCCATCTGCTCCATCTGGTTGATGGCTTGTCACGGGAGAGAATGCCGAATTAAGCCCGCACTGACGAGAATATTTGTGTCAGCAACAAAACGTTTATTCTGCATCATCATTCAAGATCGCTTCTAGGATTTCAGGGGTTAGGCCCCGCTGTTCGGCTTTAGTGGCGATGTCTTCCATGACTTGACTTAAACTTTTCTCCATAAAGTTGGCGTCTAAAAAAAGCTTGAGCATAGTTTGCAAAGCTCTTTGTTGTTCGGGATTTGCTTGTTGATAGGCTTGGGCAACTTCGGGGGAGACGGGAATGGTGATGGTTTCCATAGGTTTAGTGATTCAGGGGATAGATTTTTAGTCGTCTTTTTTACCGCAAATGGCCTTGACTTCCGCCAGGAGATCGCCAAATTTGCCGTAGTTGACCTTCACACCGTCGTCTAGGTCGAGGTTAATCCGCAAATCGGCTTGGTAGCGCAGCTTTTCATCAAAAGCAAGTAGCTCGCTGTTTTGTTTTTGCAGTTTAGCCTGTTCTTTTTCTAGGCGTTTACGGTGGGCAGTGGAATCGGCGGCTTGGATGTCTCCTTGCAGGGTTTCCAGGCGGGCGGCCAGTTTACCTTGCAGGGGAATAACGTATTCAGTCCGCATTCGGGAGAGGGTGCCTTGATTATAACGGTGCAAATAGACTAAGCATTGAAAGGCTTTTTGTTTGCCACTGCTGAAGAGCCAATAGATGGGGCGTTTTTTGTAGGTTTGCAGGTGGTCTTTATAAAAGCTATCGCAGAGGTAGCGACGCAGGGTTTCCCGGCTAGTTTCGCCTTTTTTGGAGCTGAGGTTTTCAGCAAGAAATTTGAGGTTAGTTTCTAGGTGGTCTTTATCCCAGGCTGTAGCCACAAATTCGACTAGGCGGTTCACGGCATCGTCGGTAAACCATTCGCTATCGGTGAGGGGAATGATGCCATCTTCATCGGCGGGAAAGGCGGTATATTGGCTGGGGTCAAAGTCTTTGTTTTCGCTGTGGGCGTAGATTAAACCGGGTTTATCCAGGCTATAGCGGCCCATCATGCACCCCAGGGCGTAGGAGATCAATTCTTTGCTGGTGTCCTGACAAAAGCGGGTTTCGAGGTCTTCGCTAAAGCCATTGGCCACTGACCATTCATCATCGTTGAGGGCTTTGCTGTAGCGGTAGGCGGGGTTAACGGTGAGGGTAATTTGCTGGATGGGTACGTCGGGGGTGAGTTCGTCTTGGAGTCCGTAGGCTTCGATGAAAAGGCGATTGTTTTCTTCTTCTAACCGCTTCATTTCAGCAATAGTCTCCCGATTTTTGGCGATCCATTGTTGATAACTGGTTTCAATGGTGAGGGCAGGATAATCGAGGAGGGGAAAGGTTTGAAAATCCCAGGAGGTTTCGTAGAAGTTCCAATCAGATTTTGTTATTTCAACCAAAGCTTGAGTTATTGTTGATGTTTTTTGAGTATTATCTACACTTAAAGGTAGATTTAAAACATCATTAGTTTGAACATTTAGTGTAGGATTCATTATAGTCAAAATTTGCCAGCAAACTTTGGAACATAAAAAACCCAAGCCTTGCCACAATGCTTCTTTTGGAATAGATGGTTTTAAAAAAATTGCTGGCCCGCCTGTTTCCGCAATCATTCCATCACCAAACCATCTAAAAGTTGCTCCCTTAGAGCTTATTTTTGTCCATGAAATACCCGAACTTTGCCATAAATATTCTGGCGTAATACGGGCAACGAGATCTTTTTTGTAATGTTGCCTTGCTTCTAAGCTCCAATTAACCAAGTTGTGAATATTGCCAAAATAACTTCTCGCATCACCTCCTTTTACACATATTCGATATTTCTCCTCATTACAAGAAAATTCTCTACAAACTTCCCAGTGAAATCTAATATAATTTTCATTATTGCCAGTTTTTGTTAAACCATCACTAAAAAAGTATTCAGAAAATTTACTGTATTTGACAAAAGTATTTCGTAATTTGGCGTTCATCCAATAACCGATCGCCGACCCTGGAATCTTCTTAAACTCATCTTGGGAAGCCTCAAAAAACCAGCCACAATTACGATTTTGGATTGCTTCAAGGGTCTTGGGTGCTTGATTATCAGAACCACGAAAGTCAGATAAGCGAATATAACAACCCTTTTCACTTTTGACATGACCTTTTCGCAGAGTAAAAGTACAGATCGGAACTGTTGCTCCTTCAAATCCAGAATATTCAAGTTGGATCAGAGAAGTTATTGTTTCATTGTTAATTAATCGAGTTCGCAGATTTTCATAACTAGAAATAAACATCCACACGAATGGAGTCATAAAACCCAAATGACCGTGGCTCTTACTAAAGGCTATATCACGATCAATAAAAGCTGAGAAAGAATCCTTTTCGTAGCCGTCATAATTCTCTTTTAGAAACTTCTTAATGATCGGAATGTGAAACTTACTACCCATATAAGGAGGATTCGCCACCACCACATCATATTGCCCCGCCAACAACTCAGCCTGCCGTACCAATAACCGTAGAATGTCCTGATCTTTCCAAGAGAGCAATTTATTTTCTGTATCACATAACTGTTTTAATGCAGGTAACTTCTTGATGAGACTTGCTGGAATATGCATCAAAGAACCAAAGGTCGTTGCAGACTCAAATAACCGCTTCACCTCCGCCAAATCAAACGGCTCCATCCCATAATCCGCCAACCTTAACCCCTGCACCAACACTTTCGGATCAAAATCCGTACTATCCTCAAACACCACCACATTTAACCTAACCTGGCGAGTAAACAACCGGCGATCATCGGCACGACCCTTCATCATCAACGCAAACCCCGCCAACTGCCCCGCCCTGGGACAAATATCCGACCCAAACAGATTTTTTTCTAGGATTAACTTCGGCACATCCCGCAGACGATAACCCCGCTCCAGATAGATCGCCTTCAACAGATCATAGGCCTCCACCAAAATATGCCCCGACCCACAGGCCGGATCAATCAACGTCAACTGCTCCGGGTCAAGACTGCTAGGAGTGATCTGCTGTAACTGGGCCTGCACCTCTGGAGACTGTTCCGCCGGAGTAATGTAAAACTCCATCTGCTCCCGCAAAGGAGAATCCGGGTACGTCGCCAACCACTGTGCCCCCAAAGAATTTTGCACCATGTACTTCACAATCCAATTGGGCGTAAACAACTGGGTGGCCGCTGGGATATCCGCCGACTGCACCACCTTGCCAATGACCTGATCCTTGCGCTCCGAAATATAAAACTGATAGAGCCAGCCCACCACCTCAATCTCTGCCCAGGCTGACTCGTCAATGCTTTCCACCAACTGCCGGATCAACGAATCCGTATTCAGCAAATTGCCCGGCAACAACAACTCCGTCTCATCCCCAATGCGCTCAAACAAAAACGGCATCGCCCCATGGAGGGCATTACATTGGGCAATCAACACCAACCGATACAACTCCTCATCCTTTGTCCCGTCTAATTTGAGGGCGATTACTTGCTCCCGATCCAACCCCGGCAACTCGATCTCCACCGCATAGTCCAAAATTTCCGGTAACGCCCGCCCCTCTGGATGGCTCAATACCCGATAACCATGATCCAAATAGCCCTGGATCTCCATAAACCGAATGGCAATGAGCCGATTAAACCAGGTATAGGCCATGGCCTCCATGGTCGCCTCAAAGCCCTGATCCTTGACTCGCTTTACCAAGCGATCCCTAGCTTCCGCAATACTAGCTGGAAAGGGTTGGCCACTAATCAACAACACATCCCCTTGCACCGTGGCCGCCTCACAACCACTAGCAGTAATGCCTAGCCGATTAGCCTGGGCTGTTACCGCCGCCATAAAGGCCTGTCTGGCTGCTGGGGCATAGCTTTTTAGTTGACTGGTATTCATTTTTGGAGCATTGGAGGACTTACTTTCAACAGTACTGCAACTTGTCCGAGTTGGTTTTTATCTTGATCAGGATAAACTAGACTAAGCTTAGCTAATATTAATAACTATGCGTAACGCCAATATTCACGAAGCCAAGACCCATCTATCCCAACTCATAGAATCCGTGTTAGCCGGGGAAGATGTCATCATTAGCAGGGCCGGAAAACCCCTAGTGCGCTTAGTTCCCTACGAAGGAGTCTCCAAACCTCGCCAACCCGGAGCCTGGGAAGGACAGATCATCATGGCGGACGACTTCAACGAAGAATCCCCAGAGATCAACGCTATGTTTTACGGGGATGAAGAATGAAATTTTTGCTAGATACCCATATTTTGCTGTGGTGGCTCGGCAATGATAATCGTCTAACTTCTAATGAGCGAGCAGTGATTACCAATCCTGAACACTTAATCTTTGTTAGCGCCGCTAGCATTTGGGAAATGTCGATCAAAAAATCGTTAGGGAAATTATCAACCCCTGACAACTTACTAATAGTCCTCAAGGAAAACAACTTTCAGGTATTAGGCATTGCCGCAGAACATGGTTTGGCAATCGCTGATTTACCCAAACATCACAAAGATCCCTTTGATCGGATGCTCATTGTTCAAGCCCAGACAGAAGGGTTAATTTTAATTTCCCAGGACAGTAAATTCAGCCAGTATGATGTACCTCTACTAGTAAGTTGAAAGATCACTTAATTTGTACCCGTTCCCCGGTGGCGATCGCCGATTACAAATTTTCAGTAGATTTTTGTAACCATTGCTCCAAGTCTGTAACATCAGCACAATCCAATAGTACCTCCCCCAATTCCTCCAACTGCGGCACTGTTAGTTGTTCAACCTTTGCCAAAATTTCATCATCTAATTCCCCAAAACGATGCTTGATCAACTTGTGTAATAAAGATTTTTGTCCTTGTTCAATACCTTGGCGCATCCAACTGGTAGTTAATTGCATCACTTGCTCCTGGTCTGGGGAATCCAATTCGGCGATGGTGGATCTAAAAACCGACTCTTCTTCTGGGTTGAGGGTCAGATAGGTATCCACAAAGCCTGAGATTAATTGCATTCTAGCGGGATCGAGCTTGAGGGTAACCAGTAACCGAAGGCATTCCGCTTTCACTTTCGGACGATCTGTGGGTGCTATCTGCATTTTAGCCATCAATGCCGATGCGATGGGATTAGGTTGGCTTAAAAAATCGCGCCAATTAAGCTGGTTGAGTTGAATAACTCGATAGTTAAATGTTAAGACGGGAAAATCAGGAAAATTGACGCAATACCCCTGCAGGGCAGGTTTCAGGGGGCGATCATAGGAAAAAAGGACGATGGGATACACGGGCAGGTCAAATTTGGCATGGAGGCGAGCAAAATAGTGAAACATCCGCTGGTTGAAATTCCCCTTAGCACTGGCTTGGGCTTCCACATGGATTAAAAAATAGGCATCTTGCCCCTGAAATTTGGCTTGTACCACCAGATCACTTTCATATTTTTCCCCAGCGGTGACATCAGTAAAAATTTCCTTGTCGAGAAAAATTAGGGAATTTTGGTCTAGATAGTCCAACACCTGCGGGAAGAATAACTCTAGGAATTCCACAAAAAAGGTGGTTAGCAGTTCCTTAAATAGGCGATCGTGATCAATCATAATTTTCTAAATCAGCTACTTAATTTGTATCCGTTCCCCAGTGGCGATCGCCTTTTCGAGTTCCTGACGAAGGCGGCTTAAAAAATCATCAATATCCGCTTGGGTTTCAAGAAAACTATCCTGGCAAAGACGTTTCACTTCTAACACCCGGCGAGGTTTGAGCTTAGGCTGGGGTGGACTGCCTCCCCCCGAAATTTCTATTTGTGATGCTAGGATTGCTTGTTCAATTAACCGCATTCCTTGCTCAAAAGCCGATTCCCCTTCTTCCTGGGCATGACGAATATGGGCAATACTGCCCGAATGCTCCACCTCTTTAATTAACCGCTCCAAAGGGGCGATCGCCTGAGAGAGTAAAGCGGCATCTCCCCCACAATTACCAATCTCCGTGTCAATTTGGCCAAGGTAGGACTGAAGAGTAACCATTGCTTGCTGACGGGCATCACTGACCAACTGGTTGTTATAGGTGCTGGCCTTCTCCTTTAAGGCTGAGGCTTGGGCAAGAAAACCGTAGGGGCGTTTTTCCTGAAGAATTTTCTCCATTCGATCCAAGGCCTTCCCTGCTTCCGTATGGGATTCCAATTGGAGGCGATTTTGGCTTAGTTCTTGGACGGTGGCCCGTAATTGCTCCCAACTATGACGCTGATGGGTGTAAAAATTGCTTAGCTCTTGGTAATCCTCCTCCAAATCTAGTAAATCGTTTTTGCTGGTTAGAAATCGCTTTAGGAAACGGAGGGAATTGTTTTCCCCCATCAACGGTCGCAGGGTCTGACGACAACGGTCAATTTCTTCTGCGCCGGGATAGCCCGCATGGGCCAGGGTGGCAAACTCATTCAGAGCATCATCCCAATCCCGTAACTGAGCTTGGAGGGTCTGAAAAAGTTTATCCTCTTCCTCCGGGAAAATTTGTCCCCAGAGTTCCTTACCGAGGGTTTGGGCCTGCTTGATTAATTGGACATCGGCAATTTCCCGTCGTTGGAGCAGAGCTTTTCGTTGCTTTCCCGGTAGGGTGAGGTAGTCATAGGCCTGCTCTAGGGGGATGGGGACTTTACTGATCTCCAACAGTTCGACTTCCTTGAGTACCATCAGTCGGGCCAATAATAGGGCCACCTCCAACTCCGGCCAACCATAGGGGCGATCGCCAAAACGTTTATTGATTAAGTCATAGACAACTACTTGCTGATTTTTCAAGGCGGCAAGTTGTAGATACTCCCGCAAATCATTTAACGCTTCGGGGTTTGCCTCCGGCGTATTTAGCCCTAACGATGTTTGCTCAACGTCATTCGCCCGCAACAGCGTTTGGATTTCCTGCTTAGGATTAGGATGCTGGTGTTGGATATGCCCCATTTTAGGATAAGCATTGACAATGACATACTCCAAGGCTTCCCCCAGGGCTGATTTGGGATCAGAACTGCGAATATCGAGCTGATAACCGCTGGCAAAATAGCAAGCAGATTCCAACATGGTTTTGATAATTGCCAATAATCGGGCCCGTCGCCCACGATTTTCCCCATGGCGATCGCCCAAAATACGCTTAGTGGTGTCCGGTAAAGTACCACTCTGTTTGCTTCTCAGATAGGACTCGGTTTGAATGTAAGTCCGTAACTCCCGCCCTAGGCTGACATCGTCAGGCAGGCGAATTAAGACCTGGTGTCGTTCATGGCTCGTTTGCATTAGGCAGGCTTCATTGCCCGATAGGGTTTCGTAGGATTCCCCTAGGGGACTAGCAAAAATCACCTCTAAACTGCCTTCTGTGCGGGAACCAATGACTTGATCGTCGCAAATACGGTTAAAGCTAAAATCCTTGCCCGTCTTTTTATATTTATGTTTATTCTCATCCCCCAAAATATCGAGAAATAACAGGTTTCCCAGTTCCCGCTCTTCTGCGCCAGAGGCAATGGGGGTGTTCTTAATTTCCCGGCCAATGTCCCGTTCCTCATTGGTCAGGAAGAAATACAGGTCCCCATTGCGGGCAATGAGGGTTTGTCCTTCCAAACGGGCTAAACATCTCTCAATGGTTTTCCGTAGCGACAGGCGATCAGCATCAATTTCATCTACACAGAGAGTTACTAGGTTGTCCACTGTTCCCGGCAACTCTTCCACATAGCGAATTAAGAACAGAACCTGGAGAATTTTGATGTCGAAGGGTTGCAGGACATAATTTTCAGCGGCCTGGTCAATAGTGCGTTTAACAGTGGTGTCGAGGAAGCTTTCCACTGCCGGATAAAAGGAATAGAAGGGCACCAGCTTACCAATGGGTTCCCGCCCCAATTGCTTCGCCGCACTTTGGAATGCATCTAGGGTTGAGCGTTCCCCCTCTGAAAGATGTAAGCCCGTAGCCCCCGCCTTACGAATTGACACAAACACTTTTTGTACCAATATAAATTGGTAGGCGGCAAAAGGATAGCAATCAATAAATTCATTAACATCGGCATAGGTTTTGAAGGTTGTTCCAGCATTCACAAAGGAAAGCTGATTGCGCAAAATGTCCTGTTTGCCTTCATAGGCTTCACTCAATGGCGATCGGGCCGTTGAATTTTTTAGCAAGAGACGTTTCTGAATGACTTCATCGACGTTGTTACTGGAGAGGGATAAACGGGTTTTAAATCGTCCTTGAATCTTAGAAAAATCGTGGGATTTAGTGCTTTTCAAATCTCCGAGTACCGAATCCAAGTCTTCCTGGGAAGTTACCACCACCCAAACCCGGCCTTGGCAAATTGTCCCTAGTTGTTCGGTAATTGTCTGAAGATTCAGCATTAGATGGGTATCGTTACCAATAAACTGCCCCACCTCATCCACCAAAAACATGAGCCGGTGGTTGGAGCCCTGACGATCCAAATAGCGTTTTGCCCAGCGAGCAAAGTTTTCCACCGTCAGACTAAAGTTATCCCCCCCTTGATCAACCCATTTTTCTACTGATTCTGTGCTCTGTCCCAGGGCCTCTGTCAGCGCACTGACAACTTGATCTCGGTAAAATTCCCAGGCATCCCGTTCTTCTAGCCAAGAACTGCCGGCAGCTTGCTCAAAAGCTTGATGGAAAGTAGCCAACTTACCTTTTTCGTCCAAATGCCTTTCTAAGTGGGCAATGTGGGGATGGTCGCCACTATAACCTTGTTTCTCATTCAATACCCGCAGAAATACCTGTAACAGGGTATCTCTTCCCTTGCCATGGTCAGCTTTGCTATCAATATTGAACAAAATAGTATCAGTGGGGATGGCCATGACCCGTTTCAGGTCGGCAAATAGCATGGGGTCCGCAAACTTATCCGTGAAAAAATCCACTGCCCGACGGGTTTGTCCATTGACGCTATGCTCGGCATTTTCCAGCAGGTAGGACAGCACTTTAATCAAGTGAGATTTGCCGCAACCAAAAAAGCCGGATACCCAAATGCCATTTTTATCTGCCGCTCCTACCCCCGATTCCATTGCCTCCAACAGGACAGCAATAAGAGCACTAAAATGCCCTCTCAATTCCTGGGTAACCACAAACTCCTCTAACTCTTGCCAAACGGAGACTGAATCCAGTTGGTCAGCTTTAACTACTCCATTGATATTGCGATCAATGGAGCGATCAAATAGGTCTTGAATCAGCATTTTGAGGTCTCCCTGGGCACTAAAGAAAAAGCTCGGTAATAAGGCTCGGTTCCCGGTTTGGCAGACTCAGAAGCTATGCCGCCAAATAAGCGCAGGGTTTTGCCATCAAAACGCCCCGGATAGAACATTACCAATGGCGTGTGGCCCAGAATGGGATGGAGACAGTTCAGTAAGCTATGGGCTCGCAATAGGGGCCAGACACTCCCCACCCCGGATATTAGCAATAGGTCATATTCCTCTGGTTGATATTCTGCTCCAATAAAATCTCTAATTTTTTCCGCTGTTAACGGACCCTTCAGAGCTTTGAGTAAACCCCCGTCTCCCTTTGATTGCTCCAGCGCGATCGCCTTATCTAGCAAACTCCGCTGGTTGAGATAAGCCACAACCAGGTCCAATAGATTTAAATGCAGTACCTGAAGCTGACTATGGTAATTGTGAAGCCTTTCTAACATTAACCCTAGATATTCCCGCATGTGTAATTCTTCACTAGCATCGTAATCAAACACATAGCAGGCAATCTCATTACCAATGCCTCGATTAGCCAAAAATTCTTGGCTGGTGATGCGGGAGAGAATTTGATTCCAGCGGTGAGTTAGATCAGCAGTCACTCCATTGCCTCCAGACAACGTAGAGCATATTTTTCGTCTTTTTCTCTAAGATAGTGCCGTAGCTGATCATCAATAAATACATTTTGCAACATTAGGCTACGACTATCTTTGAGGTAACCTACTTCGGACAAAATACGAAAAACGCTGGAACGTAACCGTTTAACCGTTGACGGCCCCCAAGAGGGCATAAATGGGTCTCTGCCCCGACAAACTTCAATGTACTCACTCCACATCCAGTTTTCGAGCTTAGGGGCAAACAAACCTCTCTGCTCACGGATAACTACATCCATAAAGTCCCCCAAAAGTGGGCTCTCCTTAACTGCTCCTGCAAAAACTGTTTGGGTAGCTTGCTGGCGATCGCCATCCCGAATCAGTAACCATAATGACTCCCCTAGGGCCTCTATGCGGTAACGGAGTAGCCCTGCAATTCTTTTTATCGATTCAACATTGCCAATTTGAAGAACATTTTCCTCCAGAATTTTCCTTTGCCAATCCCCATCACTAATTTTCTGTAGGAGTAAGTCGGCAATAATACGAGACTCCCGCAGACGGAGCCCAGACCTAGCAATGCTGACCGTATATCTAGCGGTGGTGCCCATGGGAACTGTTCTTTTTAGAAATGCTGAGGAATTTAGCTATCCTGCTCATTAGCCAACCATTGCTCAACAATTTCCTTTATCAAAGCTGACACATCCACCCCCCGACTTTGGGCAATGCTTTCCAGCTTTTGATCCCGCTCATTACTCAACTTGAGAGTTACCCGACGTTTCCTGACCTCTACTTGTTCTTGCCCTGCCTTCAGGGCCCGCTGTTCTGCCCGATGTTGGGCTAATCGTTCCATCGCTTCCGAAAGTGTCCCAGCCTGGGACACAATTGGTTCGTTTGTTGCAAGTTCAATATATCGATAGGCGGTGGATTTGCTTACTTCAATCCGTTCCAGCCAGCCTCGAAAGCCCCCAGTTTGGCGATCATAAGTAAACTGTTGTTTCGCCGTTAACAACGCTTTACCGGCAATTAAGCCAGCTTGGAGTGCATCCCCTAAATGGGATTGGAAAGACTGGTGAGCAGCTTTAACAATATCCTCCAGCTCCACTAGGGTGGCGCCGTTCATATCAATTTCTTTCAATGGAGTGATAGGGTCAGCCGCTTGGGCAAACAGACCTTGCTGTTCTGCCGACGTAACCCGAATTTCAGGAACTGATAGTTTTTTAGGCATAATTCTGTGTTTGCAACCACTGCCATATTTGCAGAATATCGCCCCCAGCGTCGGTGTCGGGAAAATCAGCAGCCACTAACCCCTGGGACCACCAATCTCGATGACTGGCTCGTTCTCGCACTGGGGTCAAGCAAATGGAGACATTTAAGGGAGCTAAGGAAGTTACAATTCCACCTGCATGGGCACGGGGATGAAGTCGATTAAGTAACATTGTTGTAGGTCGATGGGCATTGCGCACTAACTCCAAAGTGGCTGGCAAAGCATCTAGCGTTGCTTGGTCATACACCACTGGAACCAAAACCACATCAGCAACAGACAATGCGTCATGTACTCCGGGGACAGAGGCACCGGGTAAATCAACAATCGCTTTTTCTAGCGCTTTCAACCGAATTGCCACCCGGCCCAAAGACACATCCACAACTTCGGGATTATTAGACCCACGGCGATCGGCCCAGTAACAACAAGTTGCCTGGGGATCTGCATCAAGCAGGGGACTGGCAGAAATGACGGCTAAATTGGCGGCGATGGTACTTTTCCCAACTCCTCCCTTGCCATTAAATACGACTATCTTCACCAAGTTCCTCCGAAAAGATAAAAACCACCCGAACCATCGTAGCTACTTAATGCTTAATGGCGTAACCCACATGGAGCTATTGAGGTAACGATAAGTACTCGACTTGGAAAGAGCACACTGACCCATCAATATTTCCATCGAAACCCGACTAATCTTTGTTATCACACCTTCTAAGTTTTTGCTTTTTATGGGGAGCAAGGGGTCCCATAATCAAAATCCCCCGATTAGTGGCCGAAACAGCAAGAGCTATTTTTAGGCATGGTTCAATGCAAGCCTTGCGTGAAAGTGTTGCTAAGGTAAAGTCATTGGGATACCTTGACTTTACTTCTTGGAAAATCAATAAAGATGGCTATCTCTTCCTAACCCCTGGGAAGAGGTCAGAATTGTTTAAACTGCTTGAAAATAGTGGATTTTTCGAGTTTCACGAAACCAAGATAAGTAAGGATAGTGTTTATCAACATCAAGTTAGCAAATTCTTGGCCACGGGCTATGAGCTTTATGGTAGAGGTTACTACGCACGTAAAGGAGAGGTAGAAATCCATCACCTGGACGGAAACCAACAAAATAATGATCCTCGTAACCTACGATATGTTAGTCCGGGCTTGAATTATTTCATTGCGCGTTCCCTAAGATTTCCTTACACGGGAAACCAGTCAAACCGGATTACAGAGAGTGCTGAAGAAGCAAGAAATATGCTCAGATTAAGTTTAAAACGTACCCTCAATGTTCGAGGAAAAAGATTCAGTCAAGAGCAATTAGATTTTCTATTAAGCCTTAGAATAGAACAGGTACAGAATATCTTAGATGAGTGGTATCGCGCAGATAATAGCTACAATAATCTCATTAATAAAAGGGTTGAACAATTTTCACTGACTATGACTGCAGAGAGCATTCTAGGGAAGCTCTAAATGTCGTAAAAGGGGATGAAAATTTCCTTAAGTTATTAATCCTTGTACTTCATCAGGATGGAGGCTTATAGTCATTTCAAATAATTGCGAGACTGCTTAAGTCTTTATTGACAAGCTTTAATTACTACGGGTTCACTATGAAAGATGACCGTTATCCCTCCGACTGGTCTCAGTTGGCTCTACAGAAAAAGCAATCTGTTAATTGGACCTGTGAGTGGTGCGGGGTGCAATGCCTCAAACCTGGAGAGGGAAAGGATTGTCCAAGGAAGAAGGGTATAGGCTTATGATGGCAGTGCATCACTGTGATTATGATCCAGGTAATAACTCCCCCAGTAATTTGAAGGCTCTTTGCTCCCCCTGTCATCTTCACTATCACCGCAGGCAACAGGGGAACGTCACACCGGGGCAGTTGAGGTTGAAGTTTTCTTGCCTAATCTAATAATGACAATTAAAGTTGTCATTGACATTTTTGGACTGTGTGTTTAGGATAGTTCCATGAGCACATTGCAACAATTCAGCCAAGCCCCGAAACCTTGGTCCCTCGACGAATTTGTGGAAATAGTCAACGGATTATTGCCCCAATTTCTACCGGAAGAAAAGTCCCATACCAGGGTGCGGGAGGAGATGACTTCCCGGTTGGTGAGGCATTACACCGGCATGGGATTGTTGGATGAACCTCTCAAGGAGGGCCGAGAAGCCCGTTACCTCTACCGCCATCTTTTACAAGCCCTATTGGTGCGGCGTTTATTGGTGGAGGGTTACGGAGCTAGTGCCATCGACAATTTAGCCAAATCAAAAACCAATCAAGAACTAGAAGCATTACTCCAGGGCGGGGTGGTACTAACCCTAACCCCTGCTAATCCAGCCCTGAATTTCCTGCAAGAAATTCAACAAAGGTCGGCTAAATCTGCCCCTGCTCCATCCCAGTCCAGGAAAGTTGGGAAAGCTGATGATTCTAATTTAGAAAAAACTGCATTGCCAACCCCTTCCATTTGGACAAGGTTAGTGATTCTGCCTGGTTTAGAAGTCCATGTCCGCAATGATTTTTTGTTACCCAGTACCCATCAAGAGCAACAGAATCTTTGGCAACGGATTTTACAAAGTCTTTCCTCAATCAAGAAAAAAAGGTTTAACCAATGAATACGCCCCAAGTTACTTTTATTCCCCTCAAAAATGCTGTCTGTTCTGAACGGGCCGTCACCCTAGATTTAATTATTCGGATTACTCCCCTTTCTCCACCAGCAATGGATCAGCCCCGGCCAAGCTTGAACTTGGGGTTTGTTATTGATCGTTCTGGTTCTATGGAAGGTCATAATAAAATCACCTATGCCCGCCAAGCAGTGTGCTACGCCATTGACCAACTTTCCCCCGGCGATCGCCTGAGTGTGACCATCTTTGATGACCAGGTGCAAACCCTTATTCCTAGTACGCTAGCAAAGGATAAAGCCCAATTAAAACAGCTAGTGCAGGGGGTGAGACCTGGAGGTTGTACTGACTTGCATGGTGGTTGGCTCCAGGGAGGTATCCAAGTAAGCCAAAATCTCAATACTGAATTGAACCGGATTATTTTGTTGTCCGATGGTTTAGCTAATCAAGGGGAAACTAATCCTGATGTCATTGCCACCGATGCCCATGATTTAGCTCAACGGGGAGCCAGTACCACCACCTTGGGATTGGGGGATGACTACAACGAAGATTTGCTCGAAGCCATGGCCCGCAGTGGGGACGGCAATTATTACTATGTTGCTGATGCGGAACAATTACCGACTATTTTTGAACGGGAATTGCAGGGTCTGGCTTCCACCTATGGCAATAGGGTGACGTTGGCGGCCACTTCCCAGGCCGGTGTGCAGGTGTTGGATCTGTTGAATGATTTTGAGTTGGATAACCAAGGTCGTTCCCAGCTTCCCAATCTCATTTATGGCAACCCCATTGATGTGGTAGTGCGGCTAAAAGTCCCGGCTCTGAAAGAGGAACAGCCCCTGGGGACAGTGGTGCTTAGTTGGATAAATGGAGAGAGGCAGGAACAGACTGTAACCGCTAGCTTCCAATTGCCGGTGCTGACTAAAGCGGAATTTGAAGCCCTACCCCTTAACCAAGAAGTACAACAACAGGTGGCATTGATGATGTCGACCCGGGCCAAAAAGGAAGCCATGGAGAGGGTTGATCGGGGCGATTATGGTGGAGCTGGGCAGGTGTTACAGTCAGCCCGACAGGAGATTATGGGGGCTAATTTGCCGATGTCGGCCCCGGAAGCGGCGGCATTGGAAGATTTGGAAGAAAAGTTGAATGAGCGGCAGTTCAAGTCCTACCGCAAAATGTCCAGTGCCCAAAATTATCGACGCAATTATAATCGCTCTGCGGGGCATTCTGACTTACTTTATGCTTTCCAAAAGGTCCCCCGGCTGGGGGATATTACCAAGGAAAAAGTAGAAGCCATTGTCAATTCCACAGATCGTAATTTGTCCGATAGTGGTGCTTTATCCCGGGTCATTCATCGGGGGGCGGGGCCCGAATTGTTGCAGGCTTGCCGGGATTTACAGGGTTGTACCGTGGGGGGAGCCAAATTAACCCCTGGCTTTAATCTCCGTGCCAATTGGGTAATTCATACTGTGGCTCCAAAGTGGAAAGGGGGGAACCACGGTGAGGAAGAGCTATTAATCAGTTGTTACCAAAACTGTTTGCAGTTAGCGGTGTCCCACGGTATTCGTAGTCTGGCTTTTCCGGCGATCGCCTGTGGAGCCATGGGTTTTCCCTCGGAAATAGCGGCCCGCATTGCCCTTGAAACCGTTAGTAATTTTCTTCTCTCCAATATGGCGATCGGTTCGGTGGCTTTTGTTTGTGCCGATAAGACAACTTTGCAGTATTACCAAGAGGCATTTCAACGGGTGGTGGCTTGGTGATGTACTCTGGGCTATTCCTAATAAGTAGTCAAGCTATGATTAAGTTATTTCAGTCAGTTAAAGTTTTTTGTCTCTTTTGCAATTTTAAAATATTAATTACCGAAAATGAACAAACCTAATCTGTTGCTACAGCGTATCACAATTGACCCAGCTATATGCCATGGAAAACCTTGTATCCGTGGTCTCCGTTATCCTGTGGAAACTATATTGGAACTCCTCAGTTCTGGTATGACCATTGAAGAAATTCTTGAAGACTATGAAGACTTAGAGCGGGATGATATTTTTGCAGTGTTAGCCTATGCCACCAAGTTGACCCAAGTAAAAAGCATCCATAAAGTTATCGTATGAAATTCCTTGTTGATGCTCAATTGCCTGTTCGTTTATCTTATCTTCTTAAATCCATGGGTTATGATTCAGTTCACACAAAAGAGTTAGCTTTAAGAAATGCTACACCAGACACAGAAATTAATCTGATTTCAATTTCTGAACAAGGGATTGTGATTACCAAAGATTCAGATTTTTGGGATTCATTTTATATTCGACAACAACCTTATAAACTTTTATTGGTTACGACAGGGAATATTAAAAATAAAGAATTGGAGGACATTTTTATAAAAAACTTAGAAAAAATAACTAAATTATTTGAGGATTATTCTTTAATTGAAATGAGTCGAGATACAGTTACAGTTCATCAATAAAATTAGTAATCAAGTTATCTTAAATTTTCCGTTATTAAAAATATGGTCACTAACTCAATATCGGGAAATTATTAATCTAATAACGAGTCCCTATAATGGCTTTGCCGTTTCCAGATCAACTTTAGTAAAAAAATTTTAAAGTCAAATTTTACGAAATGTTAACAGGGGTTCGCCAACTTGATCCGTATTTTAAAAACTGGGATAGCATTATCGCAATTGGGCAGAAAACGGCGATCACCAAGGCTGACATCACTGTTGTCGACACGGCCTTGGAACCACAAAGCATACTATTTTTGTTCGTTTCTTCAATTGATAAACACTTAGAGGTATAACAATGACTGCTCAACCCCTGACTGCTGAGTTTGCTATTGAGCAATTAAAAATACTTTGTCAAGATGGTGACGTTTCCGAAGCTTTTCCGAATTTTGATAAGAGTAGCTATGATTATCAAGATATAAGAAAGTGTTTGAAAAGTTTTAAGCAAGCCTTTGAAGCATGAGATGAACCATGGCAACATAGAGCATTGTCTCACTGGTGGTAGGTAAATATTCATAATCCTTGCTTAAACGACGATAGCGACCAAACCAAGCAAAAGTGCGCTCGACTACCCAACGGCGGGGTAGGACTTCAAAGCCTTTTTGTCCCTGCTTTTTGCTGACCACATTCAAGGTCCAACCAAAAGTATGCTCCACCCAGTAAATAAAATCCTTTCCGCCAAAGGTGCTGTCAGTCCATATAACTTGCAGACACTGCCAAAGGGGAGCAAACCAGGTGCCAAGTAGAATCAGACCCTGATGGTCAGAGCGATGGGCACCATGGACGACAACATCGAGAAGTAATCCCATGGTATCCACGAGGATTGTGCGTTTACGACCATTGACCTTTTTTCCACCGTCATAGCCAGTTTCTTGCCCAGTTCCAGCCTTTTTAAGTGACTGTGAATCTAAACAACCGGCACTAGGGTGAGTATTTCTTCCAGCTTTGAGCCGAACTTTCTCACGGAAGATACGGTTTAATTTTTTCCAGGTACCATCTTCGTGCCATTGCTGGAAATAACCATAGACCGTTCGCCATTTAGGAAAATCATGGGGCAGAAGTCGCCAGGCACACCCCGTTCTGAGCATGTAAAAATAGCATTGAGTATCTCCCTCAGACTAGTTTTCCGTTTTCTTCCCCCAGTTTTTGCTTTGGGTAAATGAGGTTCTACCAATTGCCACTGGCTATCTGTGATGTCCGTGCTGTAAAATTCTCGGATTATCATTAATTATGGTGAAAATTTTATTCTTTTCACCATTTTCCATTCTTCACCCTACTTTTCAAACACGCTCTAAGAGTGATAGTGACCGAAGCAAATGCAAGTGAACGCATCGTCACAGCTTATGCTCTGATGAGTTTGCTTGAAGAAGGAACTCAACTCCTCGAGTCTGTCAAGAGCATGTTAGTAGACCAGGGTTATCGAGGTGATACCTTTGGGTTAGCCATCTGGCTCTTAATTCAAGCCAAAGTCCAGGTGATTAGTCGTTCAGGGAAGTCTTTTGAGGTCTTACCAAAAAGATGGATTATCGAGAGGACGCTCGGTTGGTTGAACTGGTATCGTCGTTTGAGTAAGGATTATGAGCATCTACCAGAAATGAGCGAAGCGGCTATTTATGCCGTGATGACTCGCATTATGTTGCGTCGTCTTTCTGCTACTTCTACCACTTTATAAATGGGCTCTTAGATCGTCTTGGTCGCAGTACCCGGCATTTAATTGATTTGATTACTACTTTAGATGGTCAAGGAATTCATTTTAAGAGTCTGACTGATTCTATTGATACCAGTTCTCCTTCTGGGCGTTTTTTCTTCCGTATTATGGCTAGTCTGGCTGAAATGGAGCGTGATTTGATGATTGAACGTACTCGAGCCGGTCTTCTCATTGCACGTCAATTGGGTCATAAGAGTGGACGTAAATGTAAAATGACTGATAGCAAGATTGAATCGGGCAAAGCTCTTCTCGCCCTTGGTCTTCCTCCCAGGGATGTTGCTAAGGATCTTGGGGTCTCTATTCCTACCTTCTATCGTTGGATTCCAGCTTCTTCTCTTTCTTAGCCTAGGTCTGCTACCCCTATATTTAGAAGCGTGGCTAAATGCTCAAATCCCCTATTTATAAGCTTTCTTATTGCTTAGCGTACGTTTTTTTCCCTTTTCTGTTGTGACCCCAATAATAAATCTTGTTCAATTCCTCATCGATAAAAGCCATCAACTTTTGCGTGGCATACTAGCTATCCATTAGGACAGTGGAGAAGCTCAGTTGTTTTTGCTCCACTCCATGCTGGAGCATCTCTTTAACGTGGTCTAGTTTGCTTTTCCTATCTGCTTTTTTGTCGTACAGACGGTAATCAATCACCCAGTATCGCCCTATTCCTGGGTTTACATAAACACAACTGACCAAGCCGATGCCCTTGACTAACCCGCCGGCGTTACCACTGTACTGCCAGTAGCTCGATTCGATTTTCTCGTTATAACTTTTGTCGAGGACCGTATCGTCGAAAACTATATATCCTTTTGATGATTCAATCAGCTCTGATTTTACTTGTTGCCACAGAAGACGGGGGGTGAGTTTTACCCCTTGCAAGTAACGTTTAATCCGGTCATGGCTGATACCTTCAAGGTGCTCTGCCAGATTCGTTAGGGTGTAATTTACTGGACTGCTCAGTAGATACTGGCAGTAATCCAAACGACTAAAAGATCTCATTTCACCACTTTACCTCTTTCCTCTCTGCGTAAGTCCTGTCAATGTTGCATCCCTTGCTGTCGTTGTAGAAGCACTTCATGAACAGGCTAAAAGCCTTTGCGTTAAGTATGGTTTCATGACTTTTCAGCAAGAGCCAATGAAGTTATATTTGCCAATGCAGACCATTGCCAAGCTCTTTTGAGTATGACAGTTTATCTATACCTCATCAAGGTCAAAAATTCTTGTCGCTGATTCAAGATCTGAGATGATGACATAGAATTTGCCGGTGCCTTTATTCTGATCAAGATACCAACCATCATAGAAGCCATATTTTTCAGTAAAGTATTTTTCTAAAGCGGCTTCTAGATTTTTTTCATTTCCTTCCCCCACTAGACTTGAGGGACAATGATCCGAAGCCCTACGATTACTAAGAAGAGGAGAAATATTAAATTTATAGCCAAAGAAACCTTTGCTTATGGTGCTTTTGTTGATGTAGCCATAGTCATAACCATCTTTACGAATACGAATAGTTTGTTTCTTGGGTCCAGTATATTTAATCTTAAAACCAGCTTCAGTTAAACGCCTTAAAAATTGCTTTTGTTCAGGCTTAAGATTAGCCTCAAAAAAATCTTCTAGTAGTTCGTCTTTAGTTTCCTGGAATTGATTAGAAGAGGAGGCATCCTTATCTTGACCCTTTTCCTGACCAGCATTAGGAACGAACGCATGATTTATCTCCCGCTCATGGTCTATACCGTGTTGGTAAAGAGCTTCTAACTTACTAACCTGGGATTCAATGTGCAACAGGGGCTGAATTTGTTGATAAATTGCCTCTGTTTCCTCTAGCGCAATGTTCAAGTGCATGAGTAGATCATTGCTAGAGAGACTATTATCTTCCAAAATTAGATCAATGCCTAGTCTTACTTCTCCATCTCGGGGATCAAACTCATAGCGCACATAGCGTTTTTTGTATTGCCTAGCCATCATTGTTTTGAGCACCTGACCCCGAATAGCAGTTTCCTCTGGCAAAGAAAAGGCTTTAGGAATAAAAATAACCAGGCGATCGCCATCTTCATCGAGGGCACAACAGACAACCAACTCCTTTTTTCCTTCTGGATTACAATAGTGTTCACTGCCATAAATTAATAAACAGGAATCATCCTTTTTGATATAGCGTAAATTTTCCTGATCCAGTGCTTTAGTAATGTTGCTAATGGTCATAGCCATGGTGCTTAATCTCCATGATGATTTAATCAGTAAAAATATAGTTGTAGTTAATTTCGTTGTCGTTGACCACCGAGCGCAGGAAGTTGTCGTATTGGTCAATTAGACCGACTATACCCCTTATGGCTCGCATTAACTGCTGGGGGGTTACCGGGCGATCGTCACTGTAGGGTAACTCTATAGATCCCCGCACTTCACCATCACTTTCATCCAATTCATAGCGTAGAAACTTAGTTCGGAACTGGACTGCCATGGCCGCTTGGGCAAACAACTCCTGTTGGTGGGCGGGGACAGTGTATAACCTGGGGCAATTAATGGTAATCACTTCTGCATTGACATCCTGGGAAATAACCATGATTATTTCTTGATCTCCATCCTGGTCAACATAGTCTTCAGTGCTGATAATGAGAATATATTGGCCATCTTGTTTTTGGGCATTAAGCTCTAATGTTTTGATTAACTCATCTAAATTGTTAGGCGCACTAGTGGCGCTGGAAAAAGGAAAAGGAACGTATTCTATACTTTCACAATCTGATGAAAAAAATGAATCGTTAAGCAGCATACTATCGATAACAAAATTATCTAAATTTATCAAATATTCACTCAAATTCTCTTTATACCAAGGATTTATTCTATCAGAAACTGCGGTAATGTCATAATGAAATTCTTTACAATTTTCAAATAATTTCCACAATTTAATTAATGTAAAATAAACAAAATATATTTTTATTTTGCATTCTTCAATATCAGCTTCTTCGATTAAATTAGTCAAACCCAGATATGAACCATCTTGCGCCTTAAAAATTATTATTTCTCTACCATTTTCTTGGGTCATCTCTGGTTTATCAAATTCGAGCCACGAAAATATGTTAATATTACCATTATCATTAATAATTAATGATTCCAGAGTCATAATGACAAAGCTATTAAAAATCCGAATATTATTACTTTCTTCTTTTAGAAAGATCTTGAAATGAGAATCATAATAAAAAGGAGCGTATTTATTTTGAGTATAATTTGCAATTATATTCGCTACCGAAGATATACCTGATTCGGGCACTAATACAAAAGCAGATTTAGTAAACTCATCAGAAGAATCAATAAAAAGAGCTATTTTTTCATCTTCTGGCAACGGACTCATTTTAGTTAACGTATGCATAGATTTCATCGCATTTATTCTTGTTTGTTTGTCCTCTGAAAAATAGGTCATCATATCTAAGTATATCGGCTGATCATTTTCTAGGTAAGCAACAGTTTTAAGTTCAAAAGCAAAGGGAGAAGCTTTGATCTCAATCTGACTCATAAGTTCTTCAAATGCTTCTTCATTAAGGCTATCATCAGCTAAAATTGATACGATCAGTTTTTCGATTTCCTGCTTATCAATTGTTGTAAATGTGTTCTCGTCAAAACGAACTGCTGTAACTATTTTCCCTCCCATATCGAAGGATTCTTTTGGTGAATTCAGTTCTATTTCCCAAAATCTTCTGGCAAGTAGATAACAGAATAGAGATGTGGCATCTCTTGTGATATGATTTTCCTGGTTAGTCACAATGTCCATGCAAAGATGCGCTCCATCTGGACTAGATTCATCTGGATAAAAATGAAAATCCATGACAGGAGTATCGCCATCAAGAACCATATAAATATCCTGGAATCCTTCCCAATCAAAATATTGAAATTCTTCTTTGTTGGGCAATTTGAGCAGTATGCCTTCCACCATTAAAATCAGGGGACTGGTGAAGTCAGCAGCAATATTACCGGGTTTATTGACGAATCTAATGCGGTAGTTAGAGTCAAAGAATAATGGTGGTTTGGGACGACCTTTATACTCCGTCACAACATCGGCTACTAACCGCTTTTTTCCATCTGGTAGAGTAACTGTTACTGTCTCTTCAAATATGTCAGAGCTGTCCCAAAATTGGGCCATTAAGTCTTGTTTACTAAAAAATATGTTGAGCCGATTAATTATTTCAGCTTTATCATCGGTGGGCGGCAAAAAGTAATCAAAGAATTCCCCCGCCTCATTTTCCTTTGATACCACTGCTGGTTGTGGAGTTGCGGTTGGTGCTTTAACCTTGTCTGTTGCTATGGGGTCTGGTTGCATTGATACCGGTGGGGATGGAGGTGGTGCTGAAATGGTAGCTTGACTCAGGGGTGCTAGAGGGGTAGTTGTCTGTTCTTGGGATTTGTTTTGGAGCACTATGCCAGTGGCTCCCATGCTTCCTCCCCCTAAAAGTCCAAGGGCTGTGAGGGCTGTGTTGCCGGTGACGAGACCTCCGACCATAATTACTAGCCCACCGCCAAAGCCGAATAGGGTGAGGGGATTAAATTTGGGTGAGTTGTTATTCATTGTTTTTGGAGGGAAGTAATTGTGTGAATTGATGACTGATGTTAATGTCGGGGAAAAGGTTTTCCAGTCCCTTCTCTAGTGCTAAAAGGCTTGGTATTGCTGGGGCTTCTTTTTTAATTCCTAGCTTTTCTGCTAATTCTTCGTAGGCTCTATGTTTATATTTATCTATGATATTTTTACATTAGATTCAGTCTCCAGATTTCTTTCAAGGTTTTGATGTAAAGGTTATGATTATCTTCGACTATTGAAGGTGTCCATGCTGGGAAGCTCAAAATCCTAGTAGTTATAGGAAAAGTTACACTTCCTCCTTTTTGAAAATATTCATTTTTCTTTTTTTCAAAGCTGTAGTTACTACCAGAAGAGTTTTTCTTGCGGGAGAGTAAAGCCAAGTTTCCTAGACGGTTGACCCAGCGCTCGTGATTTTCCTGATTCCAGCCTAGTTCTTTCCATTCTGGAGTTAAAGTTTGAGGTAAAACGTGTTCTATAGTCAGGGTTTTACTGTTAAAACTTTCACTTTTACCATTCTCTGCTAGGGCTGAATCTAAGCGCAAAAGGATGTACTTTCTTCTTGTTTTATCTTTATACACTTCACCTTCGAGATATTCTCGAATTAATTTGTCTTGTTCTTCCGCACCTAGAGATTTAGAAATAGTATCAATTGCCTCTGCTGAACTCTTTTGAGTTGCGAGAATAATGGGTCGGTAAGCACGGGCACGGGCATTGATATCGAATCTTAAAAGCATGATTGCGGCGGCGAATCTTTCTAGCTCTATCAGGAACCGCAAAAGTTTACTAGATTCATTTTTGTATCTGATCATGAATGATATTAAAGGAGCTTTCCAGTCATCATTATCCATTAAGTCAAGCCAGCGTAGATAATCATTAATAAAGTTTTGTACTTCTTGATCTTCGCATTCATAATTTTGAGCATTGATAATTTCTAAAACTTTTGAGGAGGGAAGCAATAGCTCATCAACGAACTTAAAGACATAGTCTTTGGGATATTGTGCCGCATATTTTGGCAAAACTCTTTTCCTATACTCGGTTAAGACACTCTTGCTTGGCCTTTCTTGATATTCAATCCTAAAAATATATGCAAAAAGAGATTCAAATTGACTCCGCCCTAAATCTGCCTCCATACTATCCCAAATTTCCGTATATTCTTTGCGTTTTTCTCCATCATCCATCTTGGATATAATTTCTGCCTTAAGAATATCGTTATGAGTTAAGTTTAATCCACGACTATTGATGGTAGAAAATATACGATATGCTTTTTCAAAATCCTTTGTACTTACAACTACGAGATAGCAGTGCTCGAGGATTTTTTCAACAAAATCGGTAAGCCACTCATCTTTTTCCTTCTGATTACTGTCTTTAAACTTTATTTTCAACTGCTTGTCTAAAAACAGAGCATTATCTCTTATACGTATCTGACTATCAGACTCAAATCCTGAATCTTGCTTGATCAAGGTCTCTATGCCATTTAAAGAATATATACTCTCATTAAAAAATTTATTGTCTTGTTTTCTTATTGTAAGACTGGGTTTTTTATTGCCACGCATATCCTTGGCAAAAAACAGTTTTTCTATTTCCAAGGAAGGCACACTTAAAGGAGGAAGATGATGACGAATAGCAGCAAATAATATTGTTAGCGTAGTGAGTCTTTGTTGCCCATCAACGACCTCGGCTTCCGGTTTACGCTCTGGCTTCACTAAAACCATACTACCTAAAAAGTATTCTGGTTCTTCTTCATCTTTTTGGTCTAATGCATTAAGAAGATCATTCCAAAGATCTCCCACTTGGTCAGTTGTCCAAGCGTAAGGACGTTGGTATTCTGGAATTTTGAACTGATAGTCTTTAGGGGAAAATATACCGCGCAAGTTGTGTTCGTTAACTTGAATTGTCATAATAAATTGTACTTAAAATTAAACTAAATTATTAAACAGATAGTAGGGCTAAGCGCCACCGAGGATTTTGGCTAGAATCCAAATGAGGGCAAATATTAGTCCAAAGATAAGCCAGAACATAAATTTGAATAGTTCTCCCATAATTTTAGTCCTCTGGGGCAGTAACTTTGCGTTGATTGAGGTTAGTTTTGGCTTTTTATCGTACGAGACAATTACCATCGAATAATTTGTGCAGGGTGGCATCGGAAGTTTTGGGGTGTTCGGCGATCGCACACCATTCTAGCCAATCTCGACTGCGGTAGTTTTTGGCAAGGGCACCGGTGGGACAATGGGGGGAACGGAAAGCAATGAGACGAGGGTAGGTGGGGATAGAACTTTTGGTGAACTTTTCTAAATAGGAATCCACGATTAAATCTGTCGGTGGACAATAGAGATTATCTGCTACAGCACAGTGTATATTCCCATCTTTATCAGTAGCGAGTTGAGTTAGTACTGAATCCTGAACAATTCGGATTTGAGGCTACATTAAAGCGTACCCACCGGTCCAACAAAGCTAAATCCTTTAATTTCGGCCAGACATACCTAAAAAAATCTGTTACCAGTTCATTTTCTTGCCACGGGACCCGCCGCTTTAACCCTTGCTCTTCCCAGATTGGTTCGACCTCCACCCCACTATTAACATGGAGCTTCGCTGCCATAGCCACATCCCAATCCCCAGGCTGGCTCAACCCCTGCAACACATCCACCGGCACATTCGGATTAATCAACAACGACTGCAACGTTTTCTCATCCCTATTGGCCGCCGCCCAACGCAAAAAACTAACCGGAGCCACTTCCCTCTTGAGCAAACTATTGAGGGAAGACTTGGGAAACTCCGACAACAGATTGGGATTTTCGATCAACAAAATATCGAACACCGGATTGTCCAACAATTGCTCCGGGAACAGGGAACCCAGTTTCAGTAACACCTCCGTCGGCGTATTGGGATTACTGACCAGAGCTTTGAGCAGGGGCTTATCGCTGGTGTGGCTCAGCTCCTCCAACAAATCCGGTGGCGCCATATAATTGGCCGCTACTAGCTTGGCCAACTTTGGGTCTTGGGCCAGTTCCCGCAGACGCTCTGGGCTAGTGGTTTCCGACTGGGCTTCCGCACGGGGAGTGAGCTTCTTGGCTGTAGGTATGATAGTCACCAGGGATATATCTACTATTAAGACATATCTCCGTGGGAGTGGAGCAGGGGTTTACAAAACGTAACTGGATTCAGCAAAAAATAATTTTGTTCTTTGGTGGAGCAAATAGATACAGCATACTTGCTCACGAAAAAAGGCCTTCAATTTTAACTCTGTGGTAACATTTAGGTCACTAAGCAATCTTGAACAATGAATGTCCAAGAATATCTCACAGTTAATGGTTCTAGTCCATTTCAGTCCTGGTTTAACCAACTAAACCCCCAGGCCGCCGCCAAAATACGGGTGGCGATCGCCCTTATCATTGTCCATGCAGGGAAGCAAATCATCCGTCATATCGATCAAAGCTTTGGGAAAAGCCCGATTCATTACCTGATTTAATCCATCTGCCTGAATCCTATTCATACGACCATCTTTAACCAGATTTTGGAAAGCACCAGCCAATATTTCGTCAGTCCAGCGCACCTGATACAAACCTGCTTCAGCTGCACAAAGCAGAGTATCCCGCAGGTACATTGGGTACAGTACACAAGAATCTAGCACCACTGGGAAAAGAACCATTGAAAATCCTAAATTTTCTCAGCCTGATAAAAACCGAGTTCCTGGCTAGTAGCAATTAATTCTGTTAAAGCAATCTGGCGATCGCCGTCTCGTTTTTGTCGATAATCAAGAATATCCTCCGCTTTGATTCTGCGATGGGAACCAATTTTAGTAAAAGGAATTTTTTCTTGATCTAAAAGTTTGTAGAGATAAGGACGGGAAATATTCAGTAAATTGGCCGCTTCTTGAGTAGTTAAATAATGTTTCTGGGGAATGAGTGTAATCCCTTTTCCCTGAGCTAATAAGGGGGTAACCTGTCTCAGCACTTGATAGAGAGATTCCGGCAAATAAATTTCTTCCCCATCCATACCAACCAATAAATGAATCATAGTTATCGTCGTTAACCCCTAGGAAAAACCCTAGCCCCGACTCAGAATGAAATAGTAGATAAAGCTTGCTCCTTCTCCTGTTCAGAAACCTCCAGATAATGGGACAACACATTCAAATTCTTGTGACCACTAATTTTCTGAATCACCCGTAGATTGATGCCCTTGCGACACATCATGGTTAACGCAGTGCGACGGAAAGAATGGGTCGATACTCCCCTCACTCCAATCCTATCCGTTGCCGCTTTCAAAATCTTGTGGGCCATGGAAGGATGTAGATGCGACCCCACCCGTTTTCCCCGAAAAACATAGGCAGATGAAAACCTAAAGCATTGTTGTTGCCGGTACTGATCAAACAAAACTTGTAATGCTGGGGAAATTGCCACAGTGCGACTGGATTTAGTCTTGGTTTTTTCAATGCGGAAAGTCATGGCATCGCTGGTGACATCAGCCCAAGCCAAAGAACAGGCTTCCCCAATGCGGCAACCAGTGTAAAGACAGATCCCGAATAGAAGGCGATCACGGGGAGTGAGCAAGCCAACGGTGAATAGGTCATGCAGTTCCTGCTCAGTTAATACTTTTGCTTGCCCCTGACGGTTAATTTTCATTCAATAATTCATCGAAAATATTGAATAAACTCCACAACCC